>JBAUBP010000268.1:0-13841 GCA_049676905.1 Bathyarchaeia archaeon | reverse complement strand
GTTACATTCAGGTCACAATACTCCAGTAATCCTTAAATTCTTCTTATTAAGTAATGGCACCGACGGTTGCTCCAAAAGATGAATTTTTGTCCTAACTGTGGAACGACTCTGATACCCACAAAGAAAGAAAGTAAAATTGCTATAGTATGCCCCAAATGCAATTATGAAACAAAGAAAGGGACAAAAGAAGTATCGAAAATAAAACATGATAAAGAGAAGATAATAGTCATCGGAAAAGAAGAACAAAAAATTCGAACCCTACCAAAGACTTCTGCTGTATGTCCAAAATGTGGTCATCCAGAGGCATTCTACTGGCTTGTTCAGACACGCGGGGCTGATGAATCATCAACTCAATTCCTTAGATGTACTCGCTGTGCATCTACATGGCGTGAAATGTCATAAATAAACCGAAACTGAGAAGAGTCTGTTCTATGAAATAGAATAAAGAATTACCGTGGGATAATTGTGTTTAAAGCTGTAGTTCAAGATGCAAAGATTTGGAAAAACCTCTTAACGGCCATATCTACCTTGATCGAAGAAGCTGATTTCAATACGACGGAAGATGGATTGAAGTTAAGATCGATGGATCCATCTCATGTCGCAATGGTAGATTTTGAATGGTCAAAAGAAGCTTTTGAGGAATACGTTTGCGACAAGCCTACAAATATCAGGGTTAATATCACTACAATGCTCAAACTCTTGAGAAGAAGTAAGAGTGAAGAAAGTTTAGAGATATCTTATGATGAAGAGAGCAAGAAAGTAGAACTAACTCTACGAGGTAAAATCTTAAAAAAATTCACAATGCCAACACTTGAATCTGTTGAGGAGGAAGTCCCTACACCCAAATTATCTTTTAATGCCCGAGTAAAATTGATGTCTGAAACTTTGAAGGAAATTGTAGAAGATAGTGAAACTGTTAGCGACAATATCAGTTTCAAAGCAAAGGAAGATAAACTGTTCGTTAAAGCCAGCTCCGAATTAAGTAATGTTGGCATGGAATTGAGTAAGACCGATGGAGCTCTGCTAGAATTGGACATTAAGGAAGACTCTGATGCTACATTCAACCTCAACTATTTTGGCCAGATGGTAAAGGCTGGATCTGCTACTTCAGAAGTAGCCACCATAGAATTCTCAACTAATATGCCAATAAGACTTGAATTCGAAATGTCACAACAAGGTAAGCTAATGTATTATTTGGCACCTCGTATAGAGGCAGAGTAAGAATCTTAAATGATCTCAGAACGAGATAAAGCAAGATACCCATTTACAACTGAAGCCGCAGATTATGTGAAAAAACTAAGAATAGAAATAGACGATTTAATAACAGAACCTTATAAGCCGATTCTCAAGAGAGCAGAAGAAAGAATCAGACAAGCATTACTCAAACCTGATGATCTAGCGCCTCAGGAACAGGATCCAAGCATAGAGATCCTGTCTTTTCCAACAGCCATCATGTTGATGGCCTGTATCGATAATGAAAATGTTAAAAGACGATATGCTGTTGCTGAATCGAAGGGTTTCTCTAAGAAGCTCAAAGACGAATCCTTGGAAAAAGTAATTGGAATAGCTCAGGGAACCTTTGATTGGAATATCAAATCGAAAGGTCAGAATCTAAGAGAAACATATGAAATCTTCTTACATTTCATAGATTATATAAAGAATATCAAGAACATGAATGATCTTAAATGGAAACTGACAAATCGTTATCTTAAAGATGGTTATGTAGAAATCACTAAGAATGAAGCAGCACGTTTAATCGAAGAAGAGATACAAAGCAAGATACTTGAAAAGACTAAAAGAAAAGTTGAACCTCCTAAAGCTCTTAAAGAGATTTTAGAAACTATAAAACAAATCACTATGGAAAAAACTGTATTCGATACTTTTGAGACGCCATCGGGAATTAAAGTTGAGAATATGCCACCATGTATTAAGAAATTGTTTGATACTCTGTCTGCGGGTGGTAGGCTTTCACATCTTGGAAGGTTTACATTAACTTCCTTTCTCATAAATGCAGGAGCCACAGAAGAATATGTGATGAACTTTTTTAAATCTGCATCAGACTTTGATGAAAATAAAACAAAGTATCAGATTGAACATATAAGCGGAAGAAAGGGTGGTAAAACTAAATATAAACCACCAAAATGTGATACTCTTAAGACTCATGGATTATGTTTCTCACCTGATGAAATCTGTAACAGAATAGCACATCCACTAACATATTACAGGTTGAAGATAAAGGCCCTAAAGAAATAAATCCCATTCGTAAAAGTCAAGAACTTTTCAAATGACAGAGAGGAGATAAATCACAATAGTATAAAAATAATTTAACTTAATTCATCTTAGACCACTAATATTTAGGTTCAAGATCTAAAAGCAGACGAATGATATGAACAGTTTAAAAGAGTTCAAGAAGATAACTCAAACATTCATAAGGAGTAAATTCTCTGAGTATTATATTAAAAATAAGAATACCATTCTGGCTCCAAGCTCGATAGAAAGTAGAGAGTTTGGATTCTTTTTGTTTGCTGAAAATATTGTGATAAGACATAAAACCTTCCAAAAAACTTTAGAGTTGAGAAATTTTATTACAAATATTGTACCATCAGATGTCTATCATTCTGCTGCTTACTATAATGACCCAGAAGCCCCTATGGACAAGAAAGGGTGGAAAGGTTCAGATCTCATATTTGATATAGATGCTGACCATATAGAAACTGAATGCAAGAAGAAACATGATACATGGTCATGCATCGATTGTAAAATCTCAGGTCTTGGTAAACCTCCTCAGTCCTGCACCAAATGTGGCGGATTTAAGTTCAATCAAAATACGTGGATGTGTAGTCATTGTTTAGAAAAAGCAAAAGAAGAAATTTTAAAATTAATAGACCTGATCCACCTAGATTTTGGAATAAACCTTGAAAATATACGAGTAAATTTTTCCGGTCATAGAGGATATCACCTTCATATTGATTCCCAACAAGTAAGAAATCTTGACACAGAAGATAGGAAAGAAATAGTAGATTACATAGTAGGTACTGGATTAGACACAAATCTACTTGATATATGGGGTACAAGTGGAAAGATAAAATCAATTGGTGGTCTTAGTCCTAATGACCCTGGATGGAGGGGTAGGTTGGCCAAACGAATTATTAGAATATTTTCTGATGCAGATAAAGAAACGCTTAAGAGTATAGGATTGAAGCCTCAAGCGATCGATTCTATTTTGAGATTACAAACTTACAATAGTAATATAAATCAAGATACTAGTTGGAGAATGATCAAAGGTACTGGTAAACATACATGGAATATTCTAATTCAGAGGGCAATTGCGCTGGAATCGGTTGGAATAGATACTGTTGTAACAACTGATATTCATAGATTAATTAGGGTTGCAGGTACTCTTAACGGTAAAACTGGTCTCAAGGCAATGAAGATAGAAATTGAAGAACTTCCTGAATTCAATCCATTCAAGCAAGCTGTTGCATTTGATGGTTATGAAACCATACACATTGAAGAAGCTCCGAGATTCATGCTTGGTGATCAAGAGTATGGTCCATATAATAATGTGAATGAAAAACTCCCGCGTTCGGCGGCTTTACTTCTTCTATGTAAAAGAAGAGCTCATCCGGTGAGGAATTGATGTATGAGAAACTTTATCAAACATGGCGGCGAGAGGTGTTTGACAAAGACGAATTGCAACAATTAGAACCGAGTTTTTTTAATGATATAGGCCAATATCTGAAAAAATTACTTGAAGAAATCAGAATACTAGATAATAAGACTCTAAAATATCGTATTCTCAATATCGAGCTTGAAAAAGCTCAGAAACTCACATTATCAATTCTTGAAAAAAGGATTGAAAAAATTCTTGATACAGTTCTTGATAAAAGAAATATTTCACACAATCATCTTTCTAATGAAGAGATTGAAATATATGAGACAGTTACGAAAATCATAGATCAATATGAAAATATGAAAACAGTAATTCTAGAGGGAAAAAGTATAGATTCCAGTGTTTCATCAACAAAAAAACGCGAAAGAATTCTGGTTAGATTCATGACTAAGATTCCGTTGATAGTTGGAGTTGATATGAAGAATTATGGACCTTTTGAACCTGAAGATATTGCAACCCTGCCCAGAGAAAATGCTGAAGCCCTAATTCGACAAAAAGCTGCAATAGAGATAAGAATATGATGATAGATTCAACAGAAGTTTTCAGCCAGAATTAATAATCTTACTGTAATACATGACTCTCAGTAAAAATGAATAAATAGAAGACTTAGAGGTGTTACTATGCCTCGGCTTGGTGCATAATATATGAAAATGAAGAAAGAACTCAATAAATTCTGTCCCAAATGTAAGCATCATACTGCCCATGCTATCACCCTCTATAAGAAAGGCCGAGAAAGAGCATTGGCTGGAGGAGTAAGAAGACATGAACGAGAGAAACATGGGTATGGTGGGCAAAAATTTCCTGAATTAAAACGTACAGCAAAGACTACAAAGAAACAAGTTTTGAAGTATCGATGCAAAAACTGTAGTTATATAGTTCAAAGCCTTGGGATTAGATTACGAAAATTAGAGTTGGGAGCTTGAGAATAATGGTGAAGAAAGGCCTTATCCCAAAACCTGAAAGTAGTTTTCTCCAAGTGCGGTGTTCAAAATGCTCTAATGAACAAATAGTATTCGATAGATCCTCAATGACAATTAAATGCAATGTATGTGACGAGGTCATCTCTGAACCCTCTGGTGGAAAAGCGTCGATAAAAGGTGAAATTTTACAGAACTTAACTTAGGAGGAGAACAGTATCTCCACACAAGAATATCCTGAATCCGGTGATAAGGAAGAGAATAGTATCTCCACACAAGAATATCCTGAATTCGGTGATATAGTAATAGCCACTGTGACAAGAATTTCAACTTATGGTGCTTACGTTAAGCTTGACGAATATAATGATAAAGAAGCTTTGGTACATATATCAGAGATGGCCACCACATGGGTCAGGAATATAAGAAATCATGCAAGAGAAGGACAAAAATTAGTCCTTAAGGTTCTTAGAGTAAACACACAGAAAGGACAGATCGATCTCTCTCTTAGGAGAGTTACAGGTAGAGATAAAACAGATAAACTGCTTGACTGGAAGAAAAGTAAGAGAGCTGACTCAATTTTTGGTCTAGCTGCAGAAAAGATAGGTTCAGACTCAAAAAAGGTCGACGAGATAAAGGACAAGATATTTGCAAAGTACCCCAACACTTTCACTGCTCTAGAGGTTTCTGTAGAAAAAGGAGAAAAAACATTCAAGGATTTGGATATCGAATCGGAGTGGGCTTCAACTTTAACTGAAATTGCAAGACAAAAGATCAAAATAGATACAGCGATCGTGAAAGGTACGATAGAGGTTTCCAGTACAAATCCAGCTGGAGTAGATGATGTAAGAAAAGCATTAATTAATGCAAAAAAAGTTGAGGAGCCCAGCGGTACTCAAATTAATGTGTACAGTATTGGAGCTCCTAAATATAGAGTTGAAATTACTGCAAAGAATTATTCCATCGCTGAGAAGACACTTGAGGGAGCTGTAGAGGAAGCGATAAAAACAATAAAGAGTCTAGGCGGAACAGGACACAAGATAAATTGAAGTGGCAAATTCGTCGATGCAACAAATGTAGAGAATATACACTAAATTATATTTGTCCAAGATGCAAAACTGAAACAGAAACACCTATTCCACCAAAATTCTCGTTGCATGATAAGTACGCAAGATACAGAATAGAAAAATTAAAAATTCATGAAGAAAAAAATAATGAAAAACAGCACGAAGATAAACAGAAACAATCATAGGGCCAAGTTCGTGCTCACGAAACTGAGAAAAATGGATTTTCTGAAATTGGTCTCAGGAAAGAATATTAGCTATATATCTTGATTAGATCTCAGTTATCACTCCGCCAGAGGTATTTCGTGTACTGTAACCACTAAGGTTTCACTTATCATAGGTGCATACTCTTCTGTACCTGCCCATGATGCACGGACATAATAGACTCCTACATCCTCAGGAGTCCATGTAGGTGTCCAGATACCCTCAGCAGGTTGTCCAACTATAACGGGTACCCAAGTCCTGTTGTCTAAACTAGCTTCGAAATTTACTAGTCCAACTGATAGTGGGGGACTTATTCTTACATCCACGCTAACATTTTCGCCAATACTTATTATTGTAGGTTCTACAATCAGTCGCACATGTGGTTCTCCTTTTAGTACTTCTAATTCTTGCGCCGAACTTATACTTGAAGCATATTTATCTGGAAGCCCATCAAAACTTGCCCTAATGAGAAATTGTCCTACGATTGTTTCCCAGACATAGCTGTAGGTTCCGTTTTCCGCAGTTTCGACAGATGTTAGAAGACCCCAAGATTGTCCATTATCATTAGAAATTTGCAGATTGACTGCCTGATTGCCTAAAGGTTTCGATTCTTCATCCAATAGATCTCCTGATATCTCAATAGACTCGGGATAAGTCACATTATTGCTTGGCAAATTAAGAGTAAGTTTGGTGGGGGTTAGATACTTTACTTCATAGACTAACACGAATTTATTGGATGAGAAGAATACTGGAACAAAGAATTCGTTTCCTGCTTCTTGAGAGTAGGCTCCAGCCATTAACAAGCCGAGTAAAGTTGAGGGTAAAACTCCTTTGTCATCCACTATTGTCGTATTAGATATCTCCTTATCAGCAACAGTTAGAACACGGTCATATCTAGAGTAAGCTGTCTCACCCTCCTCAACTCTTCTGCTGTAGAAATGCACTGTTTCTTCATCTATGGTTGAGCCATTGCTAATTCTAGCCATCCAATACCATTTGCTATCTTCCCCGTAGCCATAGTAGCTTACAACATTGTCTCGCATATACCATGTTACGAGTAATGCAATATGAGTCACACCATATCTTTTGAGTATAGGCAGAGTTGCGTTATGATCAGAAAGGAAAGTCCTTCCGATCAAAGATATTTGTGTAGTATTCATAGTTCCATTATCAGCTAGAGAACGTCTATCACCTACAGCCGTTATCCAGTATCCATAGTCCCACCATGCAAACACGACAGAGTCTACATCAGTATTATCTTTCATCCAAGTCAATGCCTCCAGCCAATCTTGAGGATTTTGCTGGAGAGTGGGCAGGCTTGAAGTCACAATTGTCGGTGGAGAATAAGCTGCACGAATACCATTACCAAATGTTGGTGAAATTATCAATAGAAGCACAAGTAGTATTGCAACACCGAATTCTTTACCTACTCTAGTTGTGAAGCGAATTCTCTTCTTAGGAAATATCACTGTTTCTTTTATAATATCCATGGCGGGTGTTGCAAGCTCATATATTGTGATCGCCGCCAAAAGTGCGATTACGGGAGCTAGTATCAATGAAAGCCTAACAAGTGAGGCTGCAAAATACATTGCGGTAAGACCAAACAGTATAATGAAGATATCATTGTCCCTCCGGCGTTGAACAGTGAAATAGAAGCCGAATATCCCAAGTAGAGTCAACATTCCAAACTCATGGTAGAAAGAAGCCCATGTAGCCATTCGATGCTCGGCCACAGATTCAACAATAGGCATATTAATCCTAGCTGCTGGCTGTATAACTGCTATGAATTTGCCGCCTATTTGAGTTATCAGACCATATTGAAATAATATGTAACCGATGGCTACCAGAAGTGTCGCAGCAACAAATATACCTCCCAGCTTCGTTACCCTAGTCTTCGCTCTTCGAGAAAATTCATAGCCACAGAGAATCAAAAATATTCCAGGTATAACAAAAGTTGTCCATTCTCTGAGTGCTTCAAAGCCAAGTTGAGGAATTTGTCCCATGATTAAAAATGCAATTCCAAAAGTAATACCATAAGATAAGATGAGGCGGCTAGAGTATCTTCCTAATATGACAAGTACAAATGAGAAAAGAGCTATTAGTGAAAGTGGATAGCGATAGGCTCCCCATCCTGATGCAAGGTAGCCTAAAGAAACCCCCGCCAAAAGTGCACAGATTATTGTTGATCTGTAAGTACGTTCTGGTGAAATTGCTCTCAAGTAGAAATAAAATGAAAGAATCATGGCAAATATACCGATTGTCTCATCGTCGAAGAATCCAGCGGCGCTTCTGAATATATGCGAACCACTAAAGGCTAGAAAAAGCCCTGCTAAGATTGCGGCTCCGCGTCCCCATAAATCCTTGGCAAAAATATACAATACAATACATGTTGCAGTACCGAATATTATCGGAAATATGACTGTGAGCTCAAGCACAGAGATTTGAATCCCAATCGAACGCACGAATAAATATATCATCGCAGCTGTGAACGCTAGACCAGGATAAGCTTGTGTTGTCATATCTCGTCCCCAAGGATACCAACTCATATTATCATACCAGCTGAAAAACGAGGTAAAACCATTATTGACAACATGTTCGGTTATTCGATATTGCAGAAACGGATCGAACTCACCAAGATATACTCCCCACCTTAAGGGTAGAGAACGAAGAAGTGCGGCAGCTACAGCAACCACTAAAATACATAGAAAATTCAGATATGACGCCTTTGGAATGGAAGTGAGATACGTCTTAAGCCTATTAATCAATGAAGTGCCTGATTCCTTCATTGAACCAAGCATGGAACCATGTAAAACACCTTCGGATCTCGACAATACCCATTCCTCATTAACTCTAACGGGAGATTTGCATGAACCTTATTTGTGTTATGGTTCAATTAAGAGTTCCCTCTGAAGCTAAAATATAAGGACTGTTGCGTGTTTAAGGTGTGAGTTGCACAAATTGGCTAGGCGATGTATTGGTAAAATACCACAGAATTATTCTTTCAGTAAGATAGAAAAGCGAATTCTAGGAGCTTGGAATATAAACCATATCTACCAAAAGGTTAAACAGCAACTCAAAGACCAGAAAAAATTCTATTTTCTGGATGGCCCACCTTACGTAACAAATCCTCCCCATGTTGGAACAGCTTGGAATAAAATATTAAAGGATGCTTTAATCAGACACCGAAGAATGTTGGGGTATAATGTTAGAGATCAACCAGGTTTTGATTGTCATGGACTCCCAATAGAAGTGAAGGTTGAAGAAGATCTTAATATAAAAAGTAAGAGGGAAATTGAAGAATCAATAACTATATCAAAATTTATTGAACACTGTAAACGTTATGCCCAACAGAATATGAAAATCCAGACGAAAATCTTTAAGGATCTAGGAGTCTGGATGGATTGGAATAATCCTTACCTCACATTCAAGAACGAATACATTGAGTCTGTCTGGTGGGTAATCAAGAGAGCAGACGAAAAAAAACTACTTCAAAAGGGTATGAAAGTTGTTCACTGGTGTTCACGTTGTGAGACAGCTCTATCTGGATATGAGGTCACAGATGAATATAGAACAATAACGGATCAATCGATCTATGTGAAATTTCCTATAGAAGGTAAAGAAAATGAATTTATACTGATTTGGACGACGACTCCTTGGACGCTACCAGCTAATCTTGCGATAATGGTGAATCCAGAACTTGACTACACAAAAGTCAAAGTTGGAAATGAAATCTATATTCTTGCTGAATCGCGACGTAATATAGTTCTTGAGGGACATCCTCAAGAAGTCATAGATACCTTCAAAGGTAAAAAATTAGAAGGCCTAAAATACAAACCGCCTTTACTAGAAGAAGTCATAATTCAATCTCAACCTGAACTCCGCGACACGCATTTGATTATCTTAAGTAAAGATTATGTTTCTGCAGAGGAGGGAACCGGATGCGTTCATTGTGCACCAGGTCATGGAGAAGAGGATTTTGATGTTGGACAGAAAAACAAACTTCCAGTTATAAGTCTAGTTGATCAAGCTGGAAGATTTACACATGACGTTGGAAAATATGCTGGGTCATATGTTTTTAATGCAAACTCAGTGATCGTTGAAGATCTTAAACTCAAATCTTTGTTATTTAGGACATCTACAATTGAACATTCGTATCCACACTGTTGGCGTTGCAAGACACCTTTGATCCTAAGAGCTACCGAGCAGTGGTTCATCAAGATCACAGATTTGAAACAAAGATTGTATGAAGAGAATGAAAAAGTGAAGTGGAATCCTGAGTGGGCTGGAAGTAAAAGATTCAGAGACTGGCTGCTCGGGGCAAGAGACTGGGTTATATCCAGACAACGATATTGGGGAACACCTATGCCCATCTGGATCTGCTGTGAATGTGATAGAAGAAAGGTCATAGGTTCAGAAAAAGAGCTGAGAGATAGAGCTAGAAAAATAGGATCGAAGATTGAGCTGCATAGGCAAGATGTCGATCCAATTGAACTCAGTTGTGAATGTGGTGGAACTATGAGTCGAATACCTGACATTGTAGATGTTTGGATGGATTCAGGTGCATCTTCTTGGGCTTGTTTGCATTATCCTCGCGATGAAATGGAATTCAAGAAATGGTGGCCTGCAGATCTAATTGTTGAAGCTCACGACCAAACACGGGGTTGGTTCTATTCGCTTCTCGGAGCCGGTGTTGTCGCATTTGATGAAACTCCTTACAAAGCAGTTTTGATGCATGGTCATACTTTCAATGCAAAAGGTGACAAAATGAGTAAGTCTGCAGGAGATTTCATCTCACCTCAAGAAATTGTGAAGAAATATGGAAGAGATTCCTTTCGTTTCTATGAGCTTCAACGTACAATATGGGAAGACTTCAACTTCTCAACATCAACTATTGAAGAGACATTTAGAGACCTTAAGGTAATATGGAATATCTACGCTTTTGCCAGTATCTATATGAACCTTGACTCATTCCAACCCGAAAAATACACCATCGAAAAGAAGACTTTACGACAAGAAGACATATGGCTACTCTCTAGGACAGAAAGCTTGAAGCTCCTTGTAAATAAGGAAATGGAAAACCTCAATGTACATAAGGCTGCTAGGATTCTGAATCAGTTTGCAGTAGAGGATCTCAGTCGATGGTACATTAAACTAGTTAGACGAAGATTCTGGCAAGAGAAAGAGAGCCTTGATAAATTAGCTTCATATTCAAGTCTTTATAATGCTCTCAAAACATGGCTTTTCCTAAGTGCCCCATTTATACCATTCTTCACGGAGGAGCTTTATCAAAAGATGATAAAACCTGCTGAATCAAAACCCTATGAAAGCGTTCACATGTGCCCTTACCCTAAGCCCAATATGGATTGGATTGAACCCTCATTAGAAGAGAATATGGAACTCACAAAAGAATTGATAGGTGCAGCTCTTAGCGCAAGACAAACTGCAAAAATAAAACTAAGACAACCGATCTCACGAATAATAATCGTAACAGATGATCCTACTGTCAAAAGAGCAGTTGAGAAGTTAGAGCAAATAATCTTCTCTCAAGCAAATACGAGAAAAATTGAATTCGTGAATGTTGATGAAGAGGAGAAGTTTAAAGAACTCAAGGCAATACCGAACTACAAAACGTTAGGACCCACGTTCAAGAAAGAAGCTAATCTTGTTGCAGAGTTGATAAAGAAACTCGATGGAAGAAAAGCGTTTGTTGAAATCAAAGATAAGGGTAGCTATGACATCGAGTTTGAGGGAAAAAAATACACATTGAACTCAGAGATGATTACACTTAGGGAGGAGATGACGGAGAACTTCGTACCTGGGGTATTCAGCAGAGGGCGAGTTTATGTTGATGTCACAATGCCTAAGAAACTTATCACAGAAGGCTTATCTAGAGATGTTGTACGACGGATGCAAGAGATGCGGCGACAAATGAATTTGCCTGTCGATGCTTATGTCAATGCATATTTGATCTCTCCTCGTGAAATAGAAACGTCTTTGATAAAAAGAAAAGACTACATCGTAGAAGAAGTAAGGATAAAGAAGTTGAATTTTATCAGAAAAAGATCAAAAAAGACTCATGTTGATCTTTGGAGAGAATGGTTGATAGATGGCAGTAGCTATTTCATGGGACTTCAGAGGATTGTGAAAAAGAAATCAAATCGGTCCAAGAGATCTAATCGACGAACGAAACGAAGATCATAACAAACTAACTTTAGTCACTAGTTTATCAGACTATCTCTGTTATTCCTCCACTTGCGCTGGGAAAATATCTACCGTGCAGCCTAGGATATAGTCCAAATTGGTATGAGATTTGAGAACGCTTGTTCAAAGATAGCCTCTGCCATCTTAATATATCCAGCAGTATTAAGGTGAAGACCATCGCTTGAATACTTCTTGTCCAACTTATTTGTACCTAGGGTTATTGTAGACGTAAAAAGGTCAACACATACAATTTCATTATCGAAGCAATAGTCCTTTATCATTTCGTTAAGTTCTAGTCTAGGTTTTATCAAGGTTTCCAGACCAATAATTGATGGAACAGTACAAGCTATTACTTCTATTCTTGCAGAAGACGATTTATCATACATTTGAGTTAAATTATCCATAATCTCTTCGGGTTCTATTGACCAACCTATATCATTAGAGCCACCCAGTATTGTCGCATAAGATGGTTTTACGGATAACACATCACTGTCCAGTCTTTGTAGCATATCTCCTGTTAATTCTCCACTGACTCCTTTGTTGTAGAAGACTACGTTCAATAGCTTTAGCTTGTTGATTTTTTCCAAAGCAGTGTCAATCATTTTCTTAAGATGATCTGTATATGGGGTCATCTTAGGTAGAGGTGAGCCCGATGTTGGAGATTGATATCCTGCGGTCAGGCTGTTACCAAAAGCAACTACTAAAATTTGTTTTGATTTTACCTTCTTATTTGCTTCCGAGTCTGCTTGCTCTGTTAGTTTCCCAGATTTACGTGGTGGCAAAGTTCTATTTTCCCTCAAGTAGAAATCCAATCAAGTTTTACAAATATTTATGGATATTCCATTTTACTAGATTATTGAAACATGAGACTTGAATGATCTATGTTGATAATTTTATCCTCTTAAAGAACATGAATTAGTAACCCCTTACCTAAAAGAACTCAACGCGCGCTAATCCATAGATTCAATAGCAGCAAAAATTGATATTAATTGAAGTCTGATAAATTCATTAAAGGAAAATTTGTTTGATATAAATCTGAATAAATAAAAAATGTCGGGCTATGATATCTTGACTTCTCTGGATAGAATCTATCTGCAGATACCTGAATTCTCTACTAATGATATAATATTGGCAATTATCGTAATAGTGGTTGTAGTCACCCTGATTATCATGGGCATGTTAATTCTTAATAGAAGACCAAGTCGTAAATCAAATTTCCAACCTCGCGGATTAGACTTCAAAAATTATCCTTATGATATGCATATGAGTGCTGATGGATCACCCATAGCAACAGTTCTTGAAATGTTGAGGAGAGATTTGGAAGACTTGTCTATAGCCTATTCTTCTGGACATCTCAAAAAAAGAGATTATCAAGAAAGAGTGGTAGAAATTAAGAAAACACTCCAAGATCTGAAGGAACTTAGAGAGATCATTCCCGAAACCAAGAAATGTAACAGATGTAATACCGAAATCCTTAGAGACGCCTCATTCTGTGACAGATGTGGCACAAAACAGTCCTGACTTGTTGACCTTCTTTCTAACGTAAACAAATAATCTAAAATTGTAGCCTATCTTGAAAAAAACCAAATAGAGAATAAGCATTATCTTAAAGATTGCACTGTATCCAAATCAAAGAGGTTTGAAAGATTGTCTATTGATCTTTCATGTGAAATCTGCAATGTTACTTTCAAAAATCCGTTTATACTTTCATCAGCTACGCCGACAAAGACTACTCGAAATATTGTGAGAGGAATTGAGGCTGGTTGGGCAGGAGCTGTAATGAAG
>JBAUBP010000267.1:0-2756 GCA_049676905.1 Bathyarchaeia archaeon | reverse complement strand
TGCTTGACATGCTTCGATCACAGCTGGATGTTCGATGGTACTTGTTATGATATGTTTTCCTTTTTCTTTGAGTTTATGTGCTATTCCTTTGATGGCCAAATTATCTGACTCTGTGCCTCCAGACGTAAAGATAATCTCTTTAGTAGAAGCGTTTAACAATTCGGCTACTTGTTGTCTAGCTTTCTCTAAACCTTGGTATGCTTCACGACCAAATAAATGCAGGCTTGATGCATTTCCATATTTGCTTCTCATGTAGGGCAGCATTGCTTCTATTACTTCTTCATCTACTTGTGTTGTGGCCGCATTATCGACATAAATTGTTCTCAAAAATTGGGCACCAAAATCCTTTTTGTAATCTACCTATTTATAACAATGTTATAATCAGTTCTATTTTAAGATTCCCAATGAATTTGTTTTCTACTAAATAATGGCTTTATTTGAAAGATTCATATGTCAAATGAGCTATGCATTTTAGAAAATTCAATGATTTATATTGGTAATCGTTATTCATCGTTTAATCTGGATGTATAGTTGATGAGGAAGATAATTGCATCATTGTGTCTGACTGCAGGATTACTGATGTTAGTTCTGGGGCTATACGTAGATCAGTTTAGTTATCTGAAAATGCTGACAGGAATGCCCGGAACTCCATAGTTGTAAGGATCATGGAGAGTGAACAGAAGGCAGATAAGATTCAGTCATTCAAATTCCCTTATTCATTATTTAGAAATCTGATTCAATTTCTGGCATTTTTTGCTCTTAACCTTTTGGCATTTAGATTTGTTTATCCCTTCATCGAAGTCAATTTTATACCTGTGCCTGTGCCTGTTTTGTCAAGTCTGAACTCATCATACGCTCTGTTAGGAGGTGTTCTTGATTACTTTCAGGTTATGCTTTCACATCCATTGTTCCCCATTATTCCGTTGGCCATCATATTGGTGATCGGTTCGGTTTTTGGAAGATTTCTTTGTGGATGGGTGTGTCCAATGGGATTTATACAAGATCTTATACTCAAGATGAAAGGTGTAACGACTAAGGTTTCTCTAAGGAAACATGTTTCTTTGATAAAGGTAAAATATTTTGTATTATCTCTGATAGTTTTCTTTTCATCTACATTGGCACTATCCCTATTCCTGCAAGCTGGAAGTGGATACAAGGATGCGCTTGGTCCTTTTGCAGAGGGCATACTCTTACCAATTGCACCTGAGACGACTTTGTTCAACACAATTCCTAGATTGGTCCAAGCAGGTATGGAATCTGGACTGTTAAATTTTACCAGTTTGACTTCTTCCGGGTATATTGTTCTATTAGGACTTGTTCTTCTTGCAATTTTTTTCGTGGGGGCCTACATGGTTCCATGGTTCTGGTGTAGATATGTATGTCCTACCGGAGCACTCATGGCAATTCCGATGAGGTTTAGTTTTCTAGGTTTGAAAAGGGATCCATCAAAATGCACAAAATGCGGAGACTGTGTAGAGATATGTCCTATGCAGATTAGAATTCTTGATTTACCTTGGGAGAAGTTCAATGATCCTGAATGTACTTTATGTTTGGAGTGTGTCGGTGCTTGTTCAAGCGGTGCATTAGCGACTAAAATGCCTTAAAAAAATCATGAGTATTAGAGGACAAAAATTCAAATATTGTGTATTATTCTAGTGACTTAATAAGCCGGGGTGGCCGAACGGTTTCAGGCGGCGGGCTGCAGATTTACCTAGTTGCATTAGAGTAAAGCTGATACCCGCAGTATGTGGGTTCAATTCCCACACCCGGCTTCAGAATATTAGATTTTTATCGAAAATTTTTCGGAGATTATGAAATTATTTTACTGTTTCAGAGTCTATTTTATAATGCTAAATTAATGATTGGGAAACATAAATCTGGATTTAAAACTCGAATCTCGTAGATGAGCTAACATTTATGTTATATTATTAGGAGATGTTTGGAATATGAAAATAAAATGTTCTCGATGTGGTTCTTGCATTAATTTTGCGGACATGAATAGGCATATATTGAAATGCGATAGTGAACCGTCATAATTTGATGTAGTTCAGTAAATTGTGCTTCTTAGAGTTATCTTTAGGGTTCTGTTACGTTGGTGTTAGCGATTATGTTTGTTACTCGTCGAGCGCGCGCTTTATTTAGTACATGAAAGTTTCAGGGATATTATCTATTCATCAAACTGATCTTTAGAAACATTTATATTTTGTTACCACAAGTAACATTTCAAAGGTGAAAAATATGTCATGGGATAATGATTTTCCTTCACGATCCAGAAGAAGAAAGAGAAGATTTCCATCTTCTGATGATTGGTTTTCAGATATGGACAGTATGTTCGAAGATATGTTTCGAGACATGGCCAATACAATACCCAAGGAACTTGTCAGGGAGAGGCGACTTCCAGACGGAAGCACTGTAAGAGAAATGGGACCAATAGTTTATGGGTATTCAATGAGTGTAGGTCCAGACGGCAAACCAATTGTCAGAGAATTCGGAAATGTTAAGCCTTCTGGACAACAGACAGGATTTGGGCCACCAAAGCCAGGTTTGACAGTCAAAGAGGAACGAGAACCACTAATTGATGTAATTACTGAAGGTAATCAAATACGAGTGGTTGCAGAATTACCAGGTGTGGAAAAATGCGACATAAATCTTCAATGTAGTGAAAATGATCTAACAATCTCTGTTGACAACCCACAAAGAAAATATCATAAAACAATGGAATTGCCAGTCTCAGTAGATCCAGATACCCCGAAAGC
>JBAUBP010000266.1:0-2096 GCA_049676905.1 Bathyarchaeia archaeon | reverse complement strand
AAACCTATCTTTGCATCCGGCTGTTTATCTCTTATTAGTTTTGGAAGAAGCATTAACTGATAATCATGGATCCAAATTACATCTTTATTCTTCAATATATCAACAATTGCTTTACAATAATATTCGTTCACTCTTTTGTAATTACTCCAAAAAGCATCATTATATGTAGCATATTGAGTAAAATAATGAAAAAGCGGCCAAATTGTTTTATTACTAAATCCATGATAATAATTCTCTATTTCACTTTGCGAAATGAAAACCGGATAATAGTCTTGAGATCTAAGACTTTTCTCAACATATTTCTTCTTTTCCCCAATGCTTTCTGTTGATATTCCGGGCCATCCAATCCAGACGGAATCTAAAGATTGACGGAATGAATCTAATCCTTTGGAAACCCCTCCGACACTCGGCTGGAGATGAATCTGATTTGCTCGTTTCACTATATTAATGGGCAATCTATTTGAAACAAGCAATAATCTAGTCATTTAACAAAATAGTGGTAACTACAGTATTTTAGGATTATGTGGCTTTAAAACTTGAAAAACTATTTGAATTACTAGATCGTAAAAAAACCCCTAGCTTCTACATAACTATATTATTAACAAGAAAAAATTCTCAACAATACTAATGAAAGTAAAAATTAATATTATTCAAAACTTTTTTTGAATAATCACAGTAAAAAGTAGAAACATCCCATATTACTTTGCTATGGAGGAAATTTCGAATTATGACAGAAAAATGGTTTTCCACAACGGAAGAGGATAAGTTGGAAGAAAATAGCATGAACACCGTTTTTCCTAAGGGAATACCAGTCCTAATCGTGAAGAAAAACAATAAAATCTACGCCATATCAAATAAATGTCCACACTTGGGGTGTCCTCTGTCCGCAGGCACTCTTGAAGGCCATACAATAAAATGCCTGTGTCATGATTGGAAGTTTGATATAACTACTGGAGAATTCTTGAGTTCGAGAGAGATTAAAATTTCAATATATCAATATAAAATCCAAGAAGGAAAAATATTCATAAAAATATAAGTGAATAGAATTGAAAAAAGTAGTAGTGTATGGACTAAGCACATGTCCTTGGTGCCGTAAAACAAAACAGTATTTTACTGATATGAAAATTGACTTTGATTACATTAATTATGACTTGGCGAAGGAAGAAGAACAAAGTAAGATTATGCAGGATATGAAAGAATTAGGCGGTGGAAGTGCTTTTCCTTTTGTAAAGATTGGAGAAGAAGTGATCATAGGATATAATCCAGAAAAATTTTCAACACTCCTAGAATCTAACAAGTGAAAGAAATGGATATTGAAAAAAGGAAAATTGCTTTAAGACTTTTTTTTCAGAAGACAATAGATCCTCTCGGTTATAAATTCAGTCCAGATA
Organism: Bathyarchaeia archaeon; assembly: GCA_049676905.1. Lineage (GTDB taxonomy): Archaea > Thermoproteota > Bathyarchaeia > 40CM-2-53-6 > RBG-13-38-9 > RBG-13-38-9. The sequence goes on along the minus strand of JBAUBP010000266.1, from coordinate 705 downwards.
AAGAATTAGTTGATTTCTTATTGGAACAAGAAGTGATTTTGGAGCAGAAACATGGTATTCCCTATTGTCCTTGTCAAGGTTTAACGGGAAAGAGAGACGAAGACATGAAGATAGTGTGTCCATGTATACCTTTTCACAGAAAACACTTTGATATAATGAAACGTTGTTGGTGTGGCCTTTATGTTCATAAAGATGTTACAAACCCTTCAGAACTTAAACAGACTTCACTAACTGAAATTGAGAGCGGTTGAAATGTGGATCGAAGTAGCCAAAAATGACGAACTAACGCATAATGGATTGAAAGCAATAACTGCTAATGGAAAAGAGATTGTGTTATGCAATTGTGGTGGTCAAATATTTGCTATAGATAGAAGATGTGGCCATATGAGCGCACCCCTAGAAATGGGAACTCTGGATGATCATTATGTTACTTGCCCAATGCATCATGTTCAATTCGATGTAAGAACCGGAGAAGCTTTGAATCGTCCTGTACCTCACTATTTTGGAGAGCAACCAGAGCAAAAGATATTAAATAATTTCCCAAATTGGATCGCCAATCTAATGGCACACATAAAAACGTGCAACATTAAGACTTACAGTGTTAAGATAGATAGCGACTCCATCAAGATAGATATGTAAAATTTAACATATACTACATTTTAGATACATCAACTCAGATTCTCAGATTTTTTTAGTGAATAAGAA
>JBAUBP010000265.1:0-3948 GCA_049676905.1 Bathyarchaeia archaeon | reverse complement strand
TACCTAAACCTGAAAAAAAATAGAGAGTGAGATTATGGGTGAGAATAGTGCACCCATAATTAGTAAAAGCACTTTGAATTATCTGCGTAAGAATGCAAAAGAAAGTGAATCATTTAGAGTTTATGAGAAGATAGCAGCTAGATTAGAGTAAAATTTTTACTCAATTTATGGTGTCACCAAATCGAAATGTAAAATATTTTAATTTTTATGATTATATTATGTCAAATGTAGATCAATCTAGTTAGGAAAACATCTCCACAAAGTATTTTGTTGCTGGCATCACTTGTGCGTGTATGTCAAGTTTCTGAGAGAGTTAGGATCTGATAATTCTAAGGTACGCAACTATGGCTAAACATAGATTAAAAAATAAAATTATAACGCGAGCGTACGGTATTTCGATACCATATGCAATCAATGGGGATCCGACAGTGACAAAATTATAGAAGAGTACAGGTACAGCCGCAAGTATAAATAGACTCGTTTTGCAATAAAACATTGTTTTAGTTTTCTCAAGAGGGCTTTTGGGATCTCTCAAACAATGCTCCCACCCCATCCATAAATTCTGATAATTTTTTTTTGTTAAATTTTTTTCTACGTTTCCAATAAGTAAAGGTATCTTCTTATCCTCAATTTCCTCAAAAATATATTTGCCAGCATTTTTCACCTCTTTCTCAATCCAATTCATTGGTAGTAACAGAGCTATCGCTAATATCAGCAGACCAGATATTATGTCATATTCTTTATGTAACAGAGTTAACCCGTAGAAGACCAATATCGCCGACGCATACATCGAAATAACCCTGATGTATGATTTCGTGTAATCATCTATCTCATTTCTTAAAGCACGATATTCTGTTAAGACGACATCAAGTTTTTTCCGAACATAGCTTTTTACATAGAAACGTGGCATGATTTTAAAGGTAATTTGTAATGGAAAGATTACATAAGTTACTGCTTCCAACTTTGCTTTTAGCCGTCATTATTTCGAGTTTAGGTCTTCCAGTTTCTGCTGGAAATGGGATAGCCAAGATTGTTGTGGAGCCACGGATAATCACTATATCCGTTTCCAGTACCTTCACCATTGACATATGGATACGTGATCTAAGTAGCGACTTTATGCAGGAATTTGATTTCACAATTACTTGGGATCCTGATTTAATGGAAATTGTCAGTAACATAGATCATGTATTAGCAAATGATCCTAATTGGATTATTAAAACCCAAATTCTTAATCCGGCATCGGGTACATATCGTTTAAACGCTTGGACAGGGTTGTTCGGCTCACCTGTCAATGAAGATCTTTCATGGGTTACGCTTACTTTCCATTGTCGAGGAGTGGGGTCTTCACCAGTCAACATACAAAATACGGTTATATATAGAGCAGCTACGGGTGCACAACCGATAGCGCACGAAGTACTGAAGGGTGCGGTCACACAAGAACCCGCTACGCCTGTAGGCGGTTATGTTACACCAATCAACAAACTTGAGATACTAACACCCTACATAGCAATAGCAGGATTAATAGCAGCAGTATCAGCAGTCTACGTTATCAAGAGACGTAAAGAATAGAAGTTTAAGATCCGGTCATTGAAGTCACGCTTTCACTGTTCGGATCCTGCGAGGGTTTTCTTAAGCGCTAGACATGGTTCTGTTAACATTGTTAATTAATATATAAGATAATTGAATATGAATAGCTAGCTTAGCTTATAATTAAATGAGTAATTATTGGTTACGTGCTGGCGTCATTTAGTTAAAAATTAATGGTGTTTAATATGAAAACTAAGGACATAGAAATTTATGTAATCGCATTATTGATTGGGATTTCGTTAAGTGCAGCGAACAATTCAGTAATGTTCCGTCATAATATAGAGGAGGTGAGCGCCCCTCTAACCACAGCCGACCCTTCACTTGAGAATATACCTAACGCGCGCGCGCTAGCGCTGCCTACAGTACCACCGTCTATAGCACCATCGCCTACAACACCACCGCCTACAACACCACCGCCTATCCCATTGTTCAATTTCGCAATAATGTTGTCGCCTGCAAGTTTCACGGTAGATCAGGGTGGAGTTGCGTTCTATCAGATACTTTTTACCTTTAGTGATCCCTACTATTACGGAACCATAGTCACCATTCAGGTCACTGGGCTAGGCTCAGGAATGACCCATCAATTAGCATCAGGCGGGGGCTTATCTATTGCAACATCCACAGATACGCCTCCAGGAACATATCCATTCACTGTCCTAGGCTCGGCTAACGGCGTGATTCGTCAGACAAGCGGCACCATCATTGTGACAACTGAAGAAGTCCCAACTCAAACTCCAACAACCGAGACCCCAGCGGATTTCTCAATCTCCATCTCGCCAAATGATAGGTCTGTCTTTCGGGGTGAAGATCCTGCCTTATTCATTATATCTATTAATAAGTTAGGAGAGTTCAACCAGCCGGTAACCTTACAGGTTTTAGGTCTTCCTAGTGATATGGTTCCTCGATTAAGTACAACCTCAGGTAAAGTTCCTTTCTCAACTACATTAGCTATAGACACAGTAAACTCTACAGTTCCTGGAACCTACACAGTCACAATAGACGCCTCCGGAGGAGGTAAATCCCATTCAGCCACAATCTCCTTAACAATCAAAGAACAATCTGATGATACAACTTCGAAAGAAGTAAATCCACAAGTAGAAGAAAACGAAAATCCAGAAGAGGGTCTAAGCTTTCAAGATTACCTTATAATAATCTTGGTTGCAGCCTTGGTGATTGTATCTATTGCATTCCTGATGGTAAAAAGAAAACCTTCAGCAGTCGTTAAAACTACCATGCCAACAAACATTGCACAAATTGTGGAGCAGCACTAACGCCGGGAAAAACTTTCTGCGGCTCCTGCGGTGAACGCATAGAATAAATATCGTTTCTCTTATGAAGTTGGCAAAGGGGGGTTTTATTTTTTTATTATTATAATGTGTGTGTGCCTTAGCTGGTGAGCTTAATCAGCATCAATTCGTCAGTAGTGGATGGGCTGTAAAGTAAACGTCATAAGAAGAAAATAGTGTAAAGTCCTGCAATGAATAATATGGTTCCGACAACCCTAATATTTTTTTCATTTTGAGTTAATTTAGACAAATGTTTTTGTGGTTTTGGATAACCTATTAAATAAACACCAATTCCCATACCAATAATTCCTGTTAAGGTAAGCCACAGGTCACCCATTTTAATCTTAATACATTTTGTTATTGCAAGTATTTAAAAAAATGATATGGACCTTTAAGAATCTCCTAATCAAAGCCGATGTTCTTGAGCCATAGCTGGTGAGCTTATTACATATCTAGGATAGTCCCATGGGGGGTTGCCGTGGGTTTTGACAATTACCGCTGTGAGCTTCCCGAACCCACTCTGGTAAAAACAGAACAACTTATCACAAGTCTTGAAAATGAAGGTATTAGGGTATTTAGAAAAACTATAAGACCATCATGGTCGGAGATTAAATGAATAACGAAAAACCTGTCTTTTGCAAGAAAGGAATTGAGATGAGTTAAAAAATGAAAGATGAATGCATCCACTGTGGAGAAATAATTCCGCCGACACAAAACCACTTTATGCATTTGAGTGACGAACATGGAATATATCTGGCTAACCAAGAAGCTATCAAAGACCATTTTATAGACAGTGAAAGACATGAAAAAGAAATAACAAATAAAAACACCAAAATTATACTTAATACAGATCTCAGTGAAGTGGATCGAAAGAAAGCGTTAAAACTTTTTCAAGCAGAACTGAATAAACACAATCATAAACAGAAAGGTTACGAAAAGCCCAACATCTTCAGATTTCTATTGGGTATGCTCATAAGCATGGGTATTCCATTTGCATTGTGGTTAATTCAATATTATTTTACGAGAAGCACAGAACCGCCAGCGACAGGTTGGGAAATTAACTATTAGACGATTG
>JBAUBP010000264.1:0-3361 GCA_049676905.1 Bathyarchaeia archaeon | reverse complement strand
TTCTAAAGCAGACAGTCAGAGTTTAAACGTAAAAGGAGCCTTTCTACATGTAGTTGCAGATATTCTAGGTTCTGTAGGCGCAATATTCGCCGGTTTGATTATGCTTTTTACTGGCTGGTACCAAGCCGATTCTTTAATTAGCATTATCATAGGCGTACTCATTTTTTACAGTTCTACCAAATTAATACGAGACGCTCTAAATATTCTGCTTGAAGGCGTACCTTTTCATATTAACTTAGAAGATTTAAAAAAGAGATTATTACAATTTGAGGAAGTTAAAAGCGTTCATGATCTTCATGTGTGGTGTATCACTACAGACAAAATGTGTTGCATGAGTGGACATGTAATTGTCAAAGAAGGAATTGAAAGAAAAGAATTATTGACCCGATTAATTGAGATGCTTAAAGAAGATTTTGGGATAGATCATACAACCATACAATTAGAAGAAGGCGAATATCCTAAATCGCCTAGCGAACATTAACACTCATACTACTAATTCATACTATTTTTATTATTTTCTTAGTTACCTTAACATTTCATACATGATTTCAGGCATTTCTTACAGACTACATGTGATTTGCTACATAGACTAATTCTACTAGTGGGTTTATTGCATGACATACAAACATAGTCTTCATTGATCCCCGTATTCAAATTATAATAAATACTAATGTTGGCTTTTGAATGCCCATTATATAGTAGAAGATTTTTTCTAACAATTGAATAATTGACTATGCTCAAACCTATTAATTGTATTTGACAGTTAATTTCATTTCTAATTTTCATTCGTTTTAAATCTTTTTTCTGTTTTTTTTCTAATTCTTTTACATAATTTAGATATTCGTATTTTTCTTTTTCAATTTGTTTCGATAGTTTTGTTTTTTGGATTAGATATTTTTCCAGCGCTCCTAATTTTCTATGTTTTTTTATTTTACATTCCATAGTTTTAATTTGATCTTCTAATCTTTTTATTCGTCTTGCTTCCTCATCAATTAATCTTGAATAATATTTATTTATCCTATTTTCTTCACTAAGCCTATATTGAGTATTTGATTTATCTATCTGCATCAAATCATTATGCATATCATTTTCCAGATAGTTACATGCTTTCATATAAGCCGCTTTTAGGAGGTTTTTTGATAATACTTTAGGTGGTCTTTGAATTGGCGATATATTTTCACTTTGGAATTTAATTTCTATCCATTTCAAACGATTGAGTTTGTGAGGTTCAACTGATATGTGATATATTTTTTTAAAAATTTGTGGATGCTCAAGATAAGATATGAAATGGAATAGCAATGCCTTTCTTACGGTTGTATAACTGCCTCCATGTTCTACTTTACAATTCAAGAAACTGATCTTATCGAGAATTCCATTGGGTTTTCTATTAGATATTATTCTAAAAGATGTGATTTTTCCTTTTTTTTGTGAAAACCTGTAGAAAGTATCCAGCGCTTTGTCAATGTCGACGTAATTTGAATCGGGATCTTGGTCCGGCTCTTTAGTAATTGTTACGTATTTACTTCCAAACTCATCAAGCATAACCTCAGGGATTGTGACGTCCAATATTTCATTATGCTCTTTATATTCGCTATCAATCGCATTTAGAATTCTTTTTAAAGATATTCTTTTAAAAACTCCTGTTTCGTTTACGATTTCACTCATAAACTCAAACCTTACTTAGCGGTGAAAGATCAAAATTCTTGAAAACCCGATGATCGAACTCAATTATGTCTTCGGCGATACTCCTTTTCTTGAAGAAATCATCTCCGAGAATCCCTAGTCTATTTTTTAAATCCTTTAAATTGGCAGAATTCATATAATTTTCGAATATACGTTGTTCGTAGTTTATTAGGTCATCACCCAATATTAACTCTAGATCTCCAATAGTCATTTGAAACATTCTAATTTTTTCATATAGAATTTTTAATATGTAATCTTCGATTGTATCTTTAGTTACAAAATTGTAAATGAATACATCTTTTTCTTGTCCTATTCGATGAATTCTACCTATTCTTTGTTCAACTCTCATTGGATTCCAAGGCATGTCATAATTCATTACTATGTTGCAAAATTGTAGATTTCTACCTTCACTCCCCGCCTCAGTACATATTAACACTTGACGATCTTCTCTGAAACTATTGATTGCCGCTTCTTTTTCCTGATATGACATTTGACCATGAAACATTGAAACAGAAAATCCATGTTCATCTAATTTTCTAGCAATCATTTTTTGAGTTTCTATAAAAGTTGTAAATATCAATATTTTTGATTTAAAGTCTCGAATTATGTCTAGCAGCGCCGAAATTTTTGAGTCCAATTGAATTTCAAGTGTTTTGTTTAAAATGTATGAGAGTTCAAGGATATCAGAAGAAGTGGCACTAGATTTTATTTTATTTTGCAAAGCCTTGATAACTGCAGCCGAACTACTTGTCAGTTGTCTCTGCAAAGTCATTAGAGAAAATATTGTAGTTTGACCACCTTCACCTTCCTTTAAAGCTTCGAAATATTTCTTTCTTACATATTGCGTTAGATCTCGGTACAATTCCTTCTCTATTTTTGACGATTTTATTCTTATACTGTTAACAAACCTATCTGTGAATTTTAAATAAGCTTTAACTTCATTTTTATTTGTTCTAATAATTGCTTGCGCCAGTATTTGCTGTAAAACTTTGCGATCTTTTACGTTTCTTGAATTTTTATCTGATACAAAATTATTCTTAAATTCCTTTAACGTTCCAAGTAAAGTAGGCTTTAAAAGATTTATTAAATTATACAATTCAAGTAAGTCATTTTGTATTGGTGTTGCAGTTAACATTAAGAAATATTTAGTGTCGATATCTCTAACGAATTTATGGGCTAATGACGAACGGCTTTTCAATCTATGAGCTTCATCTATTACTAAAAGATCCCATTTTATATCTTTCAATCTTTCACTATTTAATCCTCGTTTAGCCAAATCTAATGAAACAATTAATTTATCATGAAAGTCTAATGTTTTATATTTTGGATCAAGAGAATTAGCAACAACAAATTCTTCTGAAAACTTGTGAATTAACTCCTCTTTCCATTGAAAAGTTAAACTAGCTGGCGTCAAAACTAATATTTTCTTTACAAGATTTCTACAGAGGTACTCTTTGATTATTATTCCTGCCTCAATCGTTTTTCCTAAACCAACCTCATCTGCCAGAATAGCTCTGCAATTCATATTGTTCTTAACTTTCAACGCTGTTTTTATCTGGTGAGGGAATAATTGAATTCTATCTTTAATCTGGTCTATAGCTAAAAGGTAGTCATCTTGTTCTTCTAATTGAAGTTGGCATACCTCTAACCTAAGATTTTGCCAAATAGGATCGTCCCA
>JBAUBP010000263.1:0-1761 GCA_049676905.1 Bathyarchaeia archaeon | reverse complement strand
GCGTCAGTTACGGCGACTATGTGGAGCAGCTTACCTACCTTCTTTTCCTCAAAATGGACGATGAGCAGACTAAACCACCCTTCAACCGGGAATCTAAAATTCCATACAAATACAATTGGAACAGCCTGCTGGACAAGGACGGAGATGAACTGGAAGTCCAGTACCGCCATATCCTCGAAAATCTGGGCAGAGAGTCCGGCGTAATGGGAGTCATCTTTCGTAAGTCTCAAAATAAGATCCAGGATCCTGCCAAACTAAAACGCTTGGTCGATATGATTGATAAGGAGATTTGGCTTGGTCTGAGCGTGGATGTAAAGAGTGACACCTATGAAGGTCTATTGCAGAAAAATGCTGAAGATATTAAGACTGGAGCTGGTCAATATTTTACTCCCAGGCCACTTATTGATGCGATTGTCGATGTGATGCGACCGGAGCCTGGTATGGAAATCATCGATCCTGCCTGTGGGACAGGGGGGTTTCTTATATCCGCACACAATTACATTCCCAAAAACTACAAAATTGACAAAGAACAGAAGCAGCACCTTAGATATCACGCCTTAAAAGGCGTCGAGATCGCTGATAATGTTGCAAGACTCTGTGTGATGAATCTCTACCTGCATGGCATCGGCGGTGATGAAAGTTTGGTTGATGTAGATGATTCATTGGAATCCGATAGGGGACATCGCTATGACCAGGTGCTCACCAATCCACCTTTTGGTAAGAAAAGCAGCATCACCATTATTAATGAAGTAGGAAAGGCCGTCAGGGAAAAAATAGAGTATGAGAGGACCGACTTCTGGGCCACCACATCTAATAAACAGCTGAACTTTGTCCAGCATATAAAATCCCTGCTCAAGATCAACGGCAAATCTGCTATGGTAGTACCCGATAATGTGCTTTTTGAGGGAGGGGCAGGGGAGACCATACGGCGCAAGCTCCTTCATGAATGTGATGTCCATACACTTTTGCGGCTGCCAACAGGCGTATTTTATGCCCAGGGAGTAAAGGCAAATGTGCTGTTCTTTGACCGTAAGCCTGCCAGTGAAACCCCATGGACGAAAAAGCTTTGGATATATGACCTTCGTACGAATAAGCATTTCACTCTTAAGACCAATCCATTGAAGTATGAAGACTTGCAGGATTTTATTCAGAGCTACAATCCTAAAAACCGCCATCAGCGTGAGGAAACAGACCGATTCAAACGTTTTGCCTATGATGAACTGATTCAGAGGGATAAGGTGAGTCTAGATATTTTCTGGCTAAAAGATGAGAGCCTCGAAGACATGGATAACCTGCCTGATCCTGATGTTCTTGCATTGGAAATTGCTGAAAATTTAGAGTCTGCCTTAGACCAATTCAGGGCGATATATGAAGATATCTCAGAATCTCAAAAGTAATAAGCAATAGAATTTAAGTTTTTTTGAATATTAATTTTTCTGTTGATCATAACGATCCTAATACGAGCTAAAGAAAATAAGAACATATACTAGCAATGTATATGATAAAATTTTTAAAAGATAATGGGATTCAGATGAGAAAATCAAATCATATTCTATTGAAGATAATTGCTCCTGCGTATTTATCTACAATTATGCGATAAAGGAGTTTTAATATGTTCATATTAAAATTACGAAGTTTTTTAAATAATATAAAAAATAAGCTAAGGAAAACTAGAATGCGTTTTGTACATGAGGAAGATTTAATCTCATTATTAGATTCAATGGGCATTACAGAACAAATTGAAAAAGGGGATGTTAGATG
>JBAUBP010000262.1:0-4484 GCA_049676905.1 Bathyarchaeia archaeon | reverse complement strand
CTTTATTTCTTAATATTCAATACTAGGTTCAATATCGAATACTAATTAAATCTTAAGTATGACTCAATAATTGAGAGAAAGAAATCTGAATATAAGGAAGATATAATGCTAAAAACGATTAACTCACGGCGCAACCATATTCCAACTCTGGTACTACTTGCAATTGTACTAATATTGTTGATATTGTCTTTTCAAACAGGGGCAGCTATTGAAAAGGATACGCCACCTATTACAGCAATAAATGTCATTTTACTCTTATTCATAGGTTTTTCAGCAGCCTTGTTTAGCAGTCTCATTGGTATCGGCGGTGGCACAATCATATTACCAATAATCCATTTCTGGATGGGTTACCCACTCCCAATCGCTATAGGCACTACACTGTTTTCTACAATTTTCACATCTACTTCAGGCGGATACGGACATTTTATTCGACAAAACTTAAACCTAAAGGCCACGCTTTGGATAGGCGGTGCCGGAATCTTAGGAGTGATCTTAGGTTCTTGGCTATTCACTTTTTTGGCAACACAGGTTACTTTGCTAAGATTTTTTCTTGGGTTGGCATTCCTATGGCCAGCTATTTATATGATTCTGGAAGTTGTCAAATCGAAAAAAAATCCTTCAAAAGAAACAAAAACAATTCCTGGACCTAGATGGGGGTGGGGAGTGCTTGGAATATTTATGGGGTTATCAACTGGATTATTCGGTTTGGCAGGCGGCTACATCCTAGTACCTGGTTTGATATATCTTTTCGGAGCTCCAGTGTACATAACAATTGGAACTTCTTTGGGCGCAATAATACCGTTAGCATTTATTGGAGGCGGCATCAAACTGGTTCAAGGATTTGTGGCGATAAATACGGGACTGCTACTTTCAGCGTCAACAATAATTGGAGCGCAGGTTGGCTCAGCCACAATTAAAAGATTTAGAACTAGTACGTTGAAATTAATATTTGGTGTTTATTTTCTGTATTTTTCTATAAAGTTGATCGCAAGTTACTTTAGCATAATGATTTAGTAGCAGTAAGAAGTGCATACTAAAAATAATAGATTGGAAAGATGAGAGCTTAAGTCATTAAGTTATAGATGTGATATCAAATATGATCTCGCAAAGAGCTATCTCAATTAATCCAAGCTTAACACTTGGAGTTACAGCAACAGCCAAGAAGATGAGGCAAGAGGGTAAAGACGTTGTCAGTTTTGGAGCTGGCGAACCTGACTTTCCTACTCCGCCTAATATTAAGGACGCAGCCATCAGAGCCATAAATGAAGACTTCACATACTATACACCAACAGCAGGAATTGAACCATTAAGAAAGGCTATTGCAGATAAACTTCGAGATTTCAATCATATTTCTTATGAGCCGGAACAGGTGATCGTATCCTGTGGTGGAAAACACAGTCTTTATAATATTATGCAAGTCTTGCTTGACCCGAAAGATGAGGTTCTACTTAACACACCATATTGGGTTAGTTATCTTGAACAGATAAGGTTGGCCGGAGCTATCCCAAAATTAGTATCAAAAATAAATGAAAAAATTGACTTTGATAATATGAGAAAGCAGGTTACCAATAAAACTAAATTTTTGATATTGAACTCACCAGCTAATCCTGATGGAACCGTGTCTGATGAAAGTGAGTTAAAGTATCTGGCAGATTTTGTGCTAGAGCACGATCTCTGGATAGTTTCCGATGAAGTCTATGAGTGTTTTGTTTACAATGGCATTAAGCAACTAAGCATTGCCTCATTAAATGATGAAATTATGGAAAAAACGGTTATCTCTAACTCGTTTTCTAAAACATATTCTATGACTGGATGGAGAATAGGTTATACAGCTGGACCAAAAGACGTGATAGCAGCGATTAAAAGACTTCAGGATCATATGACAAGCAATCCTACAAGCATTGCACAAATGGCTGCTCTCGAAGCTCTTAAGGGTCCTCAAGACTCTATTAAAAAAATGATCGAAGCATTTGATAAAAGAAGAATGGTTATGGTTACTCGATTGAACGAAATGAAAGGTATCGACTGCAAAATACCTAAAGGAGCATTTTATGCCTTTCCAGAGATTAAAAATACTGGTCTCACTTCGATGAAGTTTGCTGAGAGACTTCTCAATGAAGAAAATACAGCGGTAATCCCAGGTGTTGCCTTTGGAAAAGATGATAATATACGTCTGAGCTATGCCACATCTATGCAAGAGATAGAAAAAGGCATGAATAGAATAGAACAATTTTGTAATAAACTCTAAAGCTACTAGTTTAGCGCGCGAATAATTAATAGATTTGACTCATCACTATTTTCTAGCATGCTAGTTTTTGTGATTCTGATATTAACTTCACTGCTTTGAGAGCACTTTTTTCTTTATCTTTAATTTCTAACATTACATCATAATCAAAAGATTTTGTTTCTTTGAGCAAATTTTTGAAATTTATTACGTCTAGAGTATTCCCATGCTTACCTCGCCTATTTTTAACATCTTGAGTACTATAATCAATCATTGGTATACCGTCTTCCTCTTTCCATGTTTCAGAGACTGAAATTAGAACTTGTCTAATTGTTTCGTTATTATTATTAAGACGATGATGAAAAACATCGAATAGAACAGGAATTCCAATTTGTTCATTTATCTGTAAGCACTCCTTTATTGTGTACAATCTTTCATCATTTTCTATGACGAGTCGTCTCTTCAATTTTTTATCTAGTTCATTATATCTTTGGATGAATCTTGAAATACTCTCATCTTTGTTTCCATAGACTCCACCGACATGAATTTGTATTTTCGCAGAACTATCTAACGACATCAAATCCATTACATCGTTATGATAATAAAGTTCCATAATGCTTTTTTCGAATATTTTTGGATCCAAAGGATTTATGAGAGTGAATTGATCCGGATGCATTGATATCCTAATATTCTTGTTATTGATGAAATCACCAATATGTTGAAATGTTTCCATAAAATAATCTTGCCAATTAAATTTGCAGATTGGGTGAGAGGCAAAAGGTATAAGATCAGATGTTATACGAAAAAATAGAATATTATGCTCTAAGTTGAACCTTAAGATCTTATCCAAGCAATCTAGATTGTTTTCTACTGTTTCGATTAGACGTTTTTCTGAATAAGACTTTAATCGAAAAGTGCGATTTCCTTTACAATTTATACTCAAATTAATGCATGGATAGCCTACTCTCATAAGAAAACCTCGGTGATATTTTTCTATTCTTAGTTTAATTGATCGATGTGAAATAATGAGGAATCTTCATAACATCGTTATATTTATATATATATCAGTCTGACTCCAATAAATTATAAAATCGAACTTAGGATGAAGTGATATTATTGCCAAAACATGCAGGACATGATAAACATCTTTGTAAAATAATTGTTGGTGACATGGAAGAAATAGAGAAAGTTAAGCGACTAGTATACGATCCAAAATATATCTGTGCTAAATGCGGAAGAGCAGCAAATAAAGAAGAAAACCTTTGTGAACCACAAAAATTAGTCTTTGATATTCCTAGCTAAATAAATTTCTATGATCGACTAGAATTGTATAGCATGCGTACCGAAGCGTGCTTGTCAAACAAGGTACAAATTTAAATTTAGTAAGATCTATACAAACGATGGTGAAGAAATCTGTGTAAGACTTGCGGTTGTACTCCATGTAAATGTGGTAAACCTATAGAAAACGAGGTCTGCTCTGGCTGCGGTAAAGCCTTCGATGATTGCAGCTGTTAAACCACATTACCCTTTTTTTATACTCTGAAAAAACATAAAGTGAAAACAAAATTAGCGCGTGCCATTAATTATGAGAATTAAAAATGTAAACGTCAGTTCACGTGTGATGGATATATGAAAAAAATATTCATGGTCTTAACTTTTCTTATGATTTTTTCGCTTTCTGTATCTGTTTGTTTAGCTCATATTCCAGAAATTGTTCTTGAAGATAGAGATTATACGAAAGAACCTATAATTGTAGAAGATCCTGAGACAAGCTATGCATTCTATGGTAAACTTCATGGATCTCCTCAACTGTATAAAATAGAATCTGACAAACCTTTTCATTTGTATGTGAGTTTGCTGATACCTTATGTCGGTCAGGATGAGACTTCAGATGTTGAATTTCATATTTGGAAAGATGACGAAAAGATAGTTATGATGCATGATTATCAAAATTGGACGAAAATTTATGAGCCTTATGGAGGGGATTGGTACCTTCAAGGACCAAATTATGAAGCGGATGTTGAAGCTGGAACCTATATAGTTGAGGTTCACAGTGACTCCAATTCTGAAGATTATACTTTAGCTACTGGTAAGATTGAACGTTTTGGATCTGTAGAGATCTTGAAGACAATTTTTGTTCTTCCAGTAATAAAAGCCGTCTTCTGGAACAACTATTGGATGATATCTATTTACCTGATAGTAGTAGCGGTAATAATTCTCATTATTTACTTGATTATCAGAAAACGTAAAAAACATAAAT
>JBAUBP010000261.1:0-1525 GCA_049676905.1 Bathyarchaeia archaeon | reverse complement strand
TAGGATAAACAGGGGGATATATTCTGACAAATGTTACCCAAATGTTACCTACATACCCACTGCCTTCGCACCCAGTGGGTTACCTCTTTTCATGTTTTTACTGACTGCCTGACAAGGGGATAGCGCGAATTAGATCGCAGGGAGATACAGGTGTATTTTGAGGTAACGGCACAGGCCGAAAAAAAGCCGGTCCCACCCGGGACCGGCTTCTAAATCCTACTTTGAACCTAAATACTGGGCCATAACGTCGTCTCGATTCGGGCCATGGCCCAACTCGGCCTTTATGATCTGCCTGGCGTCTTGATCCGCTTTCGGCCAATCGTCGTCTGCCGTGGCTTGGGCGTTTGCGCAAAATGATTCGCGACTGTCGAACTTGCACCTGGGGGCAAAACCGGTGATCTGTTCGTATCGGGCATGGGCATATGCGTGCCGGAGTCCGTGGGATGATGCGCCACAGGAATTGTGCGATAGTCCGTGTAAACGGATCGTTTTATAGAACTGGCGCTCCCATTGGGCTTCGGTCATATTGTTTGGAATTGTATTTTTCCCGCTGGCCACCGACCTTGCATATGCTATCGCCTCCCTTGCCCTGGCCGACACGTGGTGGATTATCCGTTCACGGCCCCCTTTGGTGCCGTGCTGGATGAACACGGTTCCGTCCCGCATCACAGCCCGGCCTGGGTCAAACTTGAAGGCTTCTTCCTTTCTCAACCCCAGCTCACGCTGTAGCTGCAACTGCGCGGCTATCCGGTTGTCGTTGATTTCCGCGCTGCCCTTCAAATCAGCGATAATCCGATCATAGAAAGCCCCTGGAATCGATCTGTCCTGATTTAACACATATACCCTGTTCTCGACCCCAAAGGCCGAGTTTTCGGGGGCTATTCGATGGTTCTTGAAAAAACGGGCCACTGCACGCACCCCGGAAAGATATTCTTTTATTGTGCCTGTCGCCAACCCCGCGTTTTTCCATTCGCATACCACGGCCCCAACGTGCTTGTTTGAGATGTTTTTCCATTGCCGGACCCCATATCCAAGCTGGCGAAGCGTTTCCGTGAAGCGCTTGGCCTCCTGGATATGGTTATGCTGGGTCTTTGCCGAGCCGTTCCTTGCCGATTTTATCGCCTTGATCGCCCCTGTAATCAGCGGATCTGTTCTTGTCATATGAAGCACCTCCTTTTTGACTCACGCGAATTGAGGAACCGGGTGGTCCTCGATCAAAAAAGGTCAATGCGATCCACCCGCTCACTATCTGAGATAGCGTCCCTGCACTGCCTGAAAACAGCGCAAACAGGATAATGCGGATGCATAATTCGCTATATGTGAACACGCCTAAGCGTGGAAAGTAGGAAGTCGGGACAGGCTGCAAGCCTTGCACCCTGTCAATTTGTGTTTTTCGGACTTCGTGACTGAGGGCACTTCCACTAACATTTTTAACGGGTTAGCCTTTGTGCTATCCCCTGCCCTGCCCCGGCCTGCCTTACAACCACTTTCTACAACAAATCCAGCATGTTACGGTTCTTGTTAA
>JBAUBP010000260.1:0-26104 GCA_049676905.1 Bathyarchaeia archaeon | reverse complement strand
TCTTCAGAAAATTGACCACATTTAAGACACAATAGTTGTTTAGGTTTACTTCCTTCATTAGGTATCCTTTTCTCTTTCAAAGTATTTTACCCTTAGATTTCTGTTTTTCATTTATCTAATATGAACGTAACAATCTTGTAAGATTGTCGAGACTTATGCCAGATAATTGATGATGGTCTGGTTAAATCTAAATCTTATCGAATTCATTTCATTGATGAGTTTCCGCATTTTCAATTATTTCTAATATTCTAAAGCCATCCTGAATTGAAGGAGAGGGTTTTGTCCTATTAATAATGCATTCTATGAAATATGTGAGTTCACGTTCAAGTGGCATATACCATTTTGTCGAGACCTCTCTATCGTTCATATAGAGTCTCCATCGATTATTCTCAAAATATGCAAAAATATTATCGTCGGGATATGTTAGCACCCATCTTCTGATTTTTGGACCCAGACAGTCCGAGATTACAATTGCTTCAACATTACCAAATTTTGCCTCAACTTGGCTAAGAAAAAAATCGTCTTTAGACCTAATTGTAACATTATCCGGCTCTCCAAAATACCATCTTAATAGATCTAGATCATGGATGGCTAGATCTTTCAAGACACCAGTCTGTTTGGTGACTAGTGTTGGTGACCCTGACCTCTGGCAGAAAATTTTTGCGGGGGCGTCTAATTTTTGAATAATTGAATGAAGTTTACCAAATATGGGGTTAAATCTTTCTATGAAACCAACCATTGATACTCGGTTCTTGAACTTTGCAACATTTAACAATTTATTAGCTTCTTGCAGATTGATTGCCATTGGTTTTTCTATTAGTAAGTCCTTAGATGATTCTAATGCGGTAATTGCGACAGATACAAGATTATTCGCTGGTACAACTATGTCGATTGCGTCAGCTTTGTTAATAAGTTGATTAAGTGATTTGGTGAACAATTTTCCTTTATGAGCAGGATCATAAATTCCAACTAAATTAGCTGTAGGAATTCTTTTCCAACTTTCATAATGTCTCTTGCCCCAGCCTCCAAATCCCACAAGCCCGATTTTGATCTTTTTCAAATATTATACCTCTATTTCTTAGCTGTTCTTACAGAATTCAAAGACTCGTTCGGCTAGAATATTGTCATCAATTCCCAGCCTGAGTGTGTCTTTTTCTAAAACTCTAAGACTGCACAATGCTATCAAAGTTCCTTTCAAATCAACAAGATAATTTTCCTTCTCAGACTTATCTCTGAGACAAATTACTTTTCCGACTTTTTCTTCTCTCAACAATGAGTAAGAAAAGCCTTCAAAGATTGTTACATCGACATTTTTTGACCAAAAATTGAGGTCATTAAAATCCAAGTATTCACCATTTCTTATCATTATGGCCTTCTCAAGATCTGAGACAGTTGAAACGATTTTGGCTCCAGCTTTCCAATGTCTCCACGTATCAGTGCCTTTTTTATCTACACTGAAATCTGACTGGCTTACGTGCTTCACCGTCATTGAAGTTAATTCTCTCTCCTTAAGCGTTTGCACTATTACTTCTATAGCTGTAGTCTTACCTGAAGATTTTCCCCCTATCACGGCAACAGATGGAACGATTGGATTAAACATTCACTTCCTCCTCCAGCTCACAGTCACCTAATGAAAACCAATGAAATAAAACATTAAAAATCAAATTTCTTGTTTACATAAATTCTTCGAAATTGGTACGAATGGTGGGGCCGAAGGGACTATCATGGCGTGTTAAGCCATTTTGAACCCTCGACTTCCGCCATAGTATATGTCTACGGGTTTCTTCCCGCGCTCCTGAATTTCTTCATACCAATAAAGGTCAGTAAACCCATATTCAGGTCTCTTCTGGAGCCCTTGGCGGCCGAACTCATATTCGTATCTTCGGCTGTCGTCATCCCTGGCTAGAATCCGCATTGGAGAGTCGTAATTCGACATCCATCTACGGCCCCTTAAAGGATGATCAACCCCAGCCAAAAGATTGCATAGATTTTAATTAAACTTTGCCGCAGCCAAACTCCGATAGCCAATTTTATACGACTTGGAAAGACTTATTTCAACGACAAAATCAATACTCACGCCGATATGGTTCGGAATAGAAATGTTAACTCATGAATCTACAATCAACGATTACGACAATTATTCAAAGGTAAAACTATTCTTCAATCCAAATTCAATAGCGGTTGTTGGAGCTTCAAAACATATCAATAAAGCTGGTAATGTGATTTTCTCGAACTTCGCTGAGAATAAGAGACGTGGAATTTTCAAGGGCGAGATCTACCCCATAAACCCAAAAGATGAAAGTATTCTTGGTCATCGATGTTATCCTTCCCTAAAAAAAGTTCCTGGAAATATTGAGGCAATAGTAATAGTCGTACCGAGCAAATCTGTTCCTGATGTACTCCATGATGCAGGAACTAAAGGTGTTAGCGTAGCGATAGTTATCTCAGCAGGATTTGGAGAAATAGGAAACGATGAACTGGAAAATGAAATTAAAAATATTGCTAAAAAATTCGGAATCAGAATTCTTGGACCGAATTGTTTAGGCGTTTTCGATTCTTACACTGGTGTAGATACACTGTTTCTTCCAGAGACAAAAGTGCTCAATACAGGAGATGTGATGGTTGCCACCCCACGTCCTATGCAAGGTAATATTGCTATGGTTAGTCAGAGCGGTGCTTTTGGAGCTGCTTCACTCGACTATCTCACAGGAAGACAGATAGGTATAAGCAAGTTTGTTAGTTTCGGAAATAAAGTTGATGTTAGTGAGGCTGAGATACTACATTATCTGCATCATGATGATAACACAAGAGCAATTCTTCTCTACATAGAGAGTATAACTCAGGGAAGACAATTTATGGACGTAGCGAAGGATGTTACAAAATCGAAACCAATAACGGTATTAAAATCAGGAAGAACGAAAGCAGGTGCAAGGGCTGCAGAGTCCCATACAGGTTCTATCAGTGGTGCCAGTGAAGTCTATGATGCTGCGTTTTCTCAAACCGGAGTAATAAAATCAGATAACATGTCTGAATTCTTTAATATTGGAAAGGGCTTGGCGTTCCAACCACCTGCCAAAGGAAGAAATGTCGCAATAATAACAGATGCTGGGGGTCCAGGTGTCATGGCATCAGATGAATGTGAGTTGCGTGGAATTGATGTTAAATTATTTTCAGATGAAACGATCAACAAATTTGAGAAATTGAAAGAGAAAGGAATCTTACCAAATTTTGTTCAAAACAGGAATCCTGTGGATTTAACGGGTTCAGCAACTTCTGAAATGTTTGAAAAGGCTATGAGTATAGTTGTGGCTGATAATGAAGTTAATGGGATAATAGTAATCGGACTACATCATGTTCCAGCACTTCAAGAAGATTTTGTAGATCGAATAGGTAAAGTCGCTGCTGGAACAATTAAGCCGATTGTGGCCTGCGACATAGGTGAGACAGAAATGGCTTTTTATGTGAGGTCAAGATTCGAAAAATTCGGTATTCCTGCGTATCCGGCTCCAGAGGACACTGTACAGGCAATGGCTGCATTAGTTTCGTATGGAGAATATCTTCAAAAAGCTAATTGTTTCGATAGTTATTTAGATTCATTTCTAACAAGGTCAGTAAACAAGATCGATATTCAAAAGTGATGTAATCTAATATTACATTTTTTTATAGACTTTATCTCCTTCTCGTACTATTCCTTTAACTTTAAGACCAACTGACTGTCCTGATTCAGCTGCTTCAATATCCTTGTGCTCTACTTGCATAGAATCAACAATCTGTTCAAGATCGGTTGTCGATCCTTTGATGACGATTGTATCGCCAACTTTCAAAGGAGCTGTTAAGTCGATGACTGAGACCTCTATTTTTGAGTAAAAGTGGGCAATTGTTCCAATCTCAGATAAATTCTCCATTTATTCACCCTTAACTAGATCTACACTTACATTTCTAAGACTTTCTGCGTTTAATATTATGAGTATATGGAATTATGTAGAGACCATTGGATTTTGAGATCATACGCCACTTTTTTATCAAACTTGTTTGGAATGTGGACATGCTTTCAATTCAAATGTGCCATGTACGAAATGATGGGTTGACCGCGATGTCAGAGTTAAGACAGAATGAAATTCAAGTTCTATCAACCATTAAAGAGTTCGGCCGTAAAGTGAATATGACTGAAATAATTGATAAGACGGGTTTAACGGATACAGCCGTAATGCGTGCTGCCCTAACTCTCTCAGAAAGAGGTCTCGTCGAAATTTATGAAACAAGAAATGACCTTATTAGACTAAACCAAGAGGGCATGTCTTATGCTCAACTTGGCCTCCCAGAATCACGCCTTGTAAACGCAGTCTTATCATTGGGGGGAGAGGCAAGTATTGATGCGGCAATATCAAAATCTAATTTGTCAGATAAGATTATACCAATTGTTTTAGGTTGGATAAATAAGAAGAGACTTGCTTCGATCCATAAGCGTAAGGGAATTTTATATCTTCAGGCGACCAGTAAAGTTGAAGCAGATGAAGATGAACAGACTCTTCGCTTAATATGTGATAAGGGTGAAGTTAGATCTGAAGATCTAGATCTTAGTTTAAAAAAGACGTTATCTCGTCTTAAGAATAGAAATCTTCTTGAGACCTATCAGAAGATCGACCGCGAAGTAGAACTCACATCTGAGGGTTTTCAGATTGATGCATCTGAAAATCAATCGAAAGCCATCACCGCCTTGACTTCCGAATTGATAACTAGTGGTGGGTGGAAGAACATAACTTTAAGGGAATACGACATTTCCGCATCGCCACCTAGTATCTATCCTGGAAAAAAGAATGCATATTTTGAATTCATGGAAGAAGCAAGAAGAATCCTTCTGGCTATGGGATTTACAGAAAGTGAAGGTCCTCTCGTTGAATTAGAATTCTGGAATTTCGATGTCCTTTACCAAGCGCAAGATCATCCGGCAAGAGAGATACATGATAGTTACCATATTGAACATCCAAAATCTGGAGTTCTGGATGTTCGAGATCTTGTTAAGAGAGTAAAAGAAACTCATGAAAATGGATGGAAAACTGGTTCTACGGGATGGGGATATAAATGGAGCAAAAAAATCGCCGAGAGACTTATGTTAAGAACACAAACTACTGCTGTCTCGATGAGATATCTTGCCTCGCATAAAGTTCCTCCCATAAAGATGTTCTGTCTTTCAAAAGTTTTCAGACCCGATGTTCTTGATGCAAAACACTCTATGGAATTCACGCAACTTGAAGGAATAGTGGGGGACAAAGGAATTAATCTACGTCACCTACTTGGTTTTCTTAAAACATTTGCTTCTACACTAGGTCTCGGAGAAATCAAGTTTAAACCTGGATATTTTCCATTCACCGAACCGAGTGTTGAATCCTTTGTTGAACATCCGAAACTGGGATGGGTAGAATTTGTGGGAGCTGGTATGTTTCGCCCTGAAGTCTTAAAACCACTCGGCATAGACTTTCCGGTGATCGCATGGGGAATGGGCTTTGACAGGTTAGCGATGATAGCACTCGGAATAGACGATATTAGAGATATTCATTCAAGAAAATTGGACTGGCTTCGAGAAAAAACATTAATGTGGTGATAGTTTGCCGACTCTAAATGTGGGGTATAATGATCTATGTGGACTCGTAGGGAGAGAATTACCAATTGGTTTATTGAAAGAGAAGCTCTTCCTCATGAAATGTGAAGTAGACAGTCTTTCGGGAGATGAACTCGTTCTTGAAGTTACTTCAGATAGACCTGATCTGCTTTGTGCTGAAGGTATTGCTAGGGAGTTGCGTGGTCTTCTCGGAATCGAAACTGGTCTAGTAAATTACAAGCTCACTAAAAGTGATCTTAAGATCTATGTTGATAAATCAATAAGTAAAGTTCGACCATATATTGCTGGAGCTTTGGTTAAAAAATTAGAATTCACTGATGAGTTTGTTAAACAGATAATGCAGCTTCAAGAAAAATTACATTTAACGTACTGTAGGAATCGGACTAAAGTCTCAGTTGGTATTCACGATGCTGAAACAATAACTCATAGACTGACTTATGCAGGGGTCCGTCCTGAAAAGATCAGGTTTACTCCACTAGATGAAACAAGAGAAATGAATGGTAGTGAGATACTAGAATCTACTCCCAAGGGGAGAGAATATGGATGGATTATCAAAAGCTTTCCAGTTTATCCTTTACTTTCTGATTCAAATTCAAAAGTTCTCTCCCTCCCTCCAATAATAAATGGAATAATAACTAAAGTTACTCCAGAGACAACGAGCTTAATTCTTGATGTAACAGGAACTGACATGAAACTTGTTAATTTTGTAAATAATATCATGGTATCTAGTCTGGTCGAACGAGGAGGAATAGCGGAGACTGCAACGATTATCTATAATCGTAAGAAGATCGATACACCCGATTTAAGTCCCTATCGACGGAATCTGAATCTATCTTATGCTAATGAAATATTAGGTTTGGATCTTAAAACTGGACAAGCAAGTTCACTACTAAGAAAGATGAGATATGGGGTTAAACCAAGATCTAAGAATTCTCTCTCAGTTATAATACCTGCATATAGAGCAGACATAATGCATGAGATAGACTTAGTGGAAGATCTCGCCATCGCTTATGGCTATGATAAACTCGACCCAACCATGCCAATGAGCGCAACAATAGGGTCTGAGAGAAATATCACGAAACTAACTAGAAAGATTCGCGATCTAATGGTCGGCTTGGGATTCATAGAGGTCTTGAATTATGTAATGACTGGCGAGAATACACTATCTCATAGGATGGATGCGCCAAGCGAAAAAATTGTAAAAATAGCTAATCCCTTGAGCATAGATTTTTCAGTTCTAAGGAATTGGCTTATACCAGGTCTGTTGAGTTTTTTGAGTTTCAATAAGCATGTTCCATACCCACAAAATATCTTTGAATGTGGAGAAACTGTTAAGATAAATGAAATAACTCCCACCAAGATCATTACTAAACGAAAACTTGCAGCCTTAGTTTGTGACCATAAAATTAGTTATGAAGATATTCAATCCAACCTTTATAGTCTGCTTCGAAATGCAGGAGCAGATGGCTGGAGTCTACAGCGAACTGAGCATTCATCCTTTATTAAAGGACGCGTTGCTTCCATCAAAGTTTCCGGAGTTGAAGTTGGTATAATCGGTGAAATACATCCACGAATCTTAGAGCGTTTCGAAATAGAGAATCCTGTCGGAGCATTTGAAATTGAGCTAGAAAAAATATTCCAAAAATAGTAAACTTCTATTGTACTTGCTTTTTTACAATCAAAATTTGCTGGAGATGTAAGTTTAGATGGATCCAGTTGTTGCAGACTAATCATTCTTTTTGTCGGCGAGTTGTTTCCACCAATTCGGAACGCGTATGCTTTTTGCACTATCCCACTTGTCATATGGTTTTAGGTCGAGAATTGGAGTTCCATTCATGGCATCCAGACCCTTTACAGTTAGAATATTCCTTTTTCTTCTTACTAATTCGACTAGTGTCAGGCCTATAGGATTTGGACGATGTGGTGATCTTGTAGCAAAGACTCCAATCAAAGGCATATCTGAACGACCTCTGGGACGAGATTTCAGATCCTTTCTTTCTTTTTCATGAATACGGTTCATCCAAAATACTACATTAAGATGTGAGAATCCTTCAATTCCTTTCAATCCATGCTCATATTCCGAACGAATAACTAAATCTGAATTATATTGTCTTTTTTTCAGCATGCTTTTCGAAAGTTTAGTCTTTACAAACCCAATCGGCTTGGCGTTTATTTGATCCAAATCAATCAACCGTAATCTAGAATTGCTTATTCCAGATAATATATATAGTAGCGCACTAAACTCAACTTTCAACTATTTGCCATAACAATTTTTTTAAAATTGGAAAATCTCATTGTGGTGATTTGAACTGGATAAAACCGAAAAGATCTGGATGAACGGAAAATTAGTTAATTGGGATGACGCCAAGATCCACGTTTTGACTCATGCATTCCACTATGGGACAGCAGTTTTCGAAGGGATAAGATGCTACAACACAACTGAAGGTCCAGCAATATTCAGACTTGACGGTCATGTGAAGCGTTTAGAAAATAGCGCTAAAATACATATGATGAATTTACCGTTCAGTACCAGTGATATAGCGAACGCTATCAAAGAAACGGTTAGGATAAATAAGATCCAGGAATGCTATATCAGACCAATAGCGTTCTATGGATACGGGGAAATGGGTCTAAATCCTCGCAAGAATCCAGTGAATGTTGCTATAGCTGTTTGGCCGTGGGGAACGTATCTCGGAGAGGAAGGTCTCAAAAAAGGTGTAAGATGCAAAATATCTTCTTGGATTCGTATTGACACACGTGTACTTCCATCATTAGCGAAATCCAGCGCCAACTATCTAAATTCTGTTTTCGCTAAACTTGAGGCATTAGACTGTGGCTTTGATGAAGCTATCTTATTAAATATGAGGGGGTCAGTCGCAGAAGGACCAGGTGAAAATATATTCATAGTGAAAGATGGTTGTTTAATAACTCCCCCAAGAAGCTCTGGATCTCTATATGGGTTGACGATGGATTCTATCATGACATTAGCTAGAGATCTTTCAATAACAGTTGTTGAGAAAGAAATTCTTCGAGATGAATTATTTATGACAGATGAAGCTTTCTTCACTGGAACCGCTGCGGAAGTCACTCCAATTAGAGAAGTGGATGGTCGTAAAATTGGCTCTGGTTCTATTGGTCCAATAACAAAGAAACTTCAAGATAAGTTCTTTGAAGTGGTAAAAGGGAAAGATCCAAAATATCAGAAATGGCTTGACTTTGTTTAACGAAGATACTATTCTATATAGATTGCGGGACGGAGAGGTTTAGCCAAACTGGCTCGCGATTTTGGATCGTATCTAGAGTTATCATCTTCCTCATACACCTGTATTTCTGCACGCAATTCATCATAGAAAAATTGATGAGCATCTCTAAGGGCCCCCAATTCATCTATTATCTCTGTTTCTCTAAATCTTCTTTTAGCATTTGGACTAAAATGTACGAACTCTTTTGAGACTGTTTGAATATGTTTCATTACCTTTTTCATATGTGGTTTTAATTTTTCCTCTTGAGCTAATTCCTTCATGAATTTTCTTGAATCAAATACATTATCTTCGGTTTGTTCAATCACTCTCTTTGTGATTTCCCACTTCCACTTGGTGGCGGTATATAGGAAAATGCGTTTCGGCTTCTTTTTTGTAGCTTTTATGATATTGCTTATATCTTCCAGTGTTTGTTGTATCATATCTTCAATAAGGTCTGCTTTATTCGATTTCCTATATTCTTCAGTCTTTGGCCATGGTGATGACGTAACGAATCCTTGCTTTCCAAGGCGTTCCCAAAACTCTTCAGCTAGATGCGGAGCAAAGGGCGCTAGAAGTCGAATCCAAGACTCAAAAAGCCATATTGTGGTATCTCTATTCAGTTTATTTGTTCTTCTTAGGGCCCATCTGAAGTCATTATGAATTTCGTAAATTGCATTTTCAGTTGCACTTCTAGTTTTAAGATTATTCATGCTATCTGTAATCTTTTGGATTCGATCGTGCATTCTGCTTGTTAGCCAATCCTCTATGTGACTTTTTCCAATACTTCCTCCAGAGGTTGAGATTTTAGTGTAAAGAACCATTAGAGATTCAAGTTTTGTTCTTACATTTTTTAGATTCTCCATTTTCCAATCTGGATCGTCCATATCATCGGCACCTAAAAGTAGAGTGCATCTAGTTACATCAGCACCATAGTCCTCTATCACTTTTTTCAACGTTACTATGTTGCCTTTTGATTTTGACATTTTCTTTCCTTCCATCATTAGCATGCCGTTTACTCCTATGCCCTTTGGCCAGTGTTCTTCTGGGAATATTGCTGCGTGTTGAAAGAGAAAGAATGTTAAGTGATTTGGCAATAGTTCTTTTGCTGATACTCTGAGGTCTACTGGATACCAATATAAGAATTCATCACGCATAGATTTCAAATGTCTTGTATCTATGGCAGTTTTTTTTGATAACTCATTTTCATTTCCGATTCCCAAATATATATAATCAAATAATTCATCTGTCAATTGATTAGCTGTAATCTTGAGTTCACGTAAGGTCTTATTTATTGTATAGAAGGCCATGTATACTGTTGAGTCACTCAACGTTTCTACAATCCAATCTGGACTCCAAGGGAGAGGAGTGCCTAAACCTGTCTTTCGTGCACATGGCCAGTCTCTATACCAGTCAATGACATCTAAGAACCATTGTCTAGCTGACTCAGGATACACCTTAGCTTTTGATAAAAGGCGTTTGGTTTTTTCTTTCCATGCATTATCTGAATATCGCAAGAACCATTGTCCTGTTATCGTCTTTACTCTGCATTGAGTTGTGCATCTACATATGATGGGTTCGGGTAAGTCGTACATTGAATCAGCGATCTTCAGTTTTTTTAAATCGCCAATTATTCTATCTTTTACTTCTCTTACTTTCATCCCATAGTATTGATTACAGTTCTCCTTCAGGACACCAGTATGAAATTCTTTTTTGTAAATGATCTTTGTGGCATCTTCACATTTAGGGTCGTTCTGATTCTTAACTCCAAGGTGATCCACAATTTCTATTGCAGGAAATTCACCTTGCCCTTCAACAGTTATAATGCTGATTGGTTTGATCTCTTCTATTTGTGATTTAGTTATACCAAATTTCTCAGCAAGGTTTAGGTCTGCTTGTAAGTCCTTTAGTGCTATCCAGTCGAATGGGGCATGTGCAGGAACGCTATAGACGCCACCACTACCGTTATCTGGGGAGACAAACCAGCCTGGAAGAATAAGGAGCGATCTTCTACCGAATGGGTCCTTGCATTTTTTCCCAATTAACGTTTTTCCCTTGAACGTATTGATGATTTCTATATCCCTATTTTGGTCGCTCAGTTTATCAGCAGCTTGTCGGCTAATTATCCAGTCTTCTTCATCTACTCTTGCTTTAACATAATCTGCATCAGGATTTATCCACAGATTGGTGACTCCAAATATTGTTTCAGGTCGAAAAGTTGCCGCAACAAGGTAAGCATCATCGAGACGGAATTTGATCAATATGTACTCTTCGGGTGAGACTCCCTCTCCTTCTAATCTATCATGGTCTCCAGTTGGACTCTCACAGTGTGGACACCATACGACTGGATGACTGCCTTTAACGACATAGTTGCCTTCTCTAAGTTTTTTGTATTGCCATTCAATGTATCTGCTAAAAGTCGGTTCTAATGAGGTAGTATGGAATTCCCTTCTCCAATCTATTGAAAAACCTATTCTTTTAACGGTCTCTCTATTCTGGTCAGTATAATACTTCGCTA
Organism: Bathyarchaeia archaeon; assembly: GCA_049676905.1. Classification (GTDB taxonomy): domain Archaea; phylum Thermoproteota; class Bathyarchaeia; order 40CM-2-53-6; family RBG-13-38-9; genus RBG-13-38-9. Next base: position 14,727 of record JBAUBP010000260.1, on the reverse strand, counting down.
TATACGTAGGATCAGTGAATTTTTCCAGCTCATCCTCGGGAACATTATCAATTTCTCGGAATTCTTTGATAATTGTGGGTTCTCTTTTTTGTACTCTTTCAGAAGCGCCTGCTATTGTCTCACCGGTCCAGTGCCAGGCCCAGGGAAATAATACGTTATAACCTTGCATACGAAGATATCTGGCATAAGCATCAACTTTGGTTGCAGTGAAACCATGACCTACATGAAGAGGACCATTCATATATGCAAAAGGAAAAGTCACAAAAGCTTTTTTATGCTCTCGATGTGGTTCAACATTAAATATGCGCGCCTCACGCCATCTATTCTGCCATTTCTCTTCAATCTTATTCCACTCTACTCTCTTGGTGATCATTTTTTAATCAACTGCTTCTTGAGGATCGTTGGAGCCAATTGTTTCATTTCTCGAATCTTTTCTGTCTGTTCTCCCCCTCCTTGACCGAAGTAATCCTTTCCGCCGCCTCCTCCTTCAACGATTGCTGATAATTCCTTGGCTAATTTTCCTGCATGTGCCCCCGATTTGATGGCATTCTTTCCTGCGAAAACAAATATCCTAACGGTTTTTCCTATTAGTATTATTATCGAAATTGAATGAGGATCATCATTCGAAATTTTGCTACCCAGCATTACAATATCTTCTTCATCCCACTTCTCCTTCTCGATGACGATTAGCTTAGTATTTTCGATTGCATTTGCCTTCTTCAAGAGGCTCTCTGCTTCAATCTTAGTTACTTCTTCTAAGATCCTTCTCAATTTCTTGTTTGAGGAGTCTAATTCATCTGTAATTGTTAAAGCTGCATGTTTCACATTTTCTATTGGTGTATTAAGAATTTGAGCCGTATCTGAAAATTGATGGTCTCTTTCTTGAATTTTCTTAAGGGCTTGAGGACCGGAGGCGAAAATTAATCTTTCTACGCCATCTTGAATTCTTTCCACACGCAAGATTTTAATGATTCCTATTTCACCAGTTGAACGAACGTGTGTTCCTCCACATGCTTCAACATCCCAATCGCCCGTTCTAACTATCCTAATTTTGGTACCTGGGACGGCTCCCCCTTGATACAGACGATAGCCATATTTTTTCTCAGCTTCATCTCGAGATAGCCAGAATGTTTCAACAGGAATGTTGTTAGTGATTGCTTCGCATGTCAATTGTTCAATCTTATTGATCTCATCTCTAGTCAAATGTTTATAATGTGAAATGTCAAGTCGGCTGCTTTCGACATCTTTTGCAGCTCCGGACTGCCATGCATGTTCACCAAGAACACGTTTCGCTGCACCTATCAGTATATGTGTTGATGTATGATGTCTCATGAGGCTGATGCGTCTTTCCCAATCTATCTTACCTTGAATTTCTATATCGACTGACGGAGTAGGGCCTTCTATTGTGTGTTGAATAATGTTCCCTACAGATTGTACATCAATTACTTTAGTTGTTTTTCCATCAAATAGTAGATTACCTGTGTCTGAAAGCTGTCCACCCCCCTCAGAGTAGAAGGCAGTTTGGTTGAGAATGACGTATTTTTCATCTATTACATCTAATACTCTCGCTTTAAATTCTGAAAGATATGGATTTTGATAATATAGTTTTGTTGTCTCTGGATATTTCTCAAGTTTCTCTTTGGGTATCTTAACGTCAACGTCTTCTTTGGTTTTTTCTGTGTCCAAATGCCTTTTAGCAACTTTCTCAAAGAAGTCTTCTGGAATGTTTATAGTGACTTTTTCTTTTGAAGCACATTCCTGTACCATTTCGGGTACAAGACCGTGAGAATCATATAGCTCTACCAATGTAGTTTGGGGGATCACATTTTCTCCTGATGTTTTGATTTGTCGCGATATTCTCTTGACTAGATCTGCTCCTTTGTCAAGTGTCTTTTTATACTTTTCTTGTTCAACATCAAGTTCTTCTATTATTTCGTCTCTCATGAATTTCAGATTCGGGAAGTCTCGAGACCAATAGACTATCTGATTATCGACAATATCAAAAAATCGATCCTCAATTCCTAGAGTCTTCAGCATTCTATAGGTTCTTCTAATCAATAGCCTAGCCAAATAGCCCTCCTGCATATTCGATGGAACTATGCCTTCTGAAAGTATGAAACAGAGAGCTTTCGTGTGATCAAGGGTTGTACATATCCTTTGGAAATCTTTGACTGTTTTTTCCATTTCCTCAATTGTTAATCCAAGATTCTCTGAAATTTGCTTTTTTTCTATTGGTAGTGCCTGTGTATCTGATCGAAGAGCTATTCTTGCATAGCTTGTGATAGTTTCATTATTAATCTCTATGTTTGCAAGTTTAATCGTGTTTTCTAAAAGGTCGCCGTATGTCGCATGGAAGCCTGTGGCCGATCCTTGTGAAAGCCATGCCCATCTCTCCATTCCATATCCAGTGTCTACTGTTCTGAAGGGCATCTCGACAAGCTTATCGCCAACGTATCGGTACATCATGAATACAAGAGTTGAGATTTCTAGGCCTGAAACACATGCTTCAAGGTCTGGACCTGCATTTCCTCCACCTGACCAAAAGTCTTCCTTGTAACTTACTTCTTCTGAATCTATGCCCAATTCCTGAGTGAGCAGCTCGTGATGAAATCTTACAGTATCCTCTTTCCAGTAGATCTCTTTTTCTGGTCTATTGAAAGCGTGTGCACCGCCCATTTCGAATATTATCATATGTCTTCCAAATGTTTGTCCAACTTTGTCGATATCGGTGAATCTAAGACAAGGTTGACTTATTACAAGTGGATTTGCTGGAGGCGGTATTCTTCCTTCGGTAACGTAAGGTTGAAAATTGTAGATTGAAGCTCCGACGAGGTAGACGTCGTCTCTCCATCGAGCTATGACTGGGTATGGTTTAATGATTGTGTGATCGTTTTTTTCGAAGTGTTTCAGAAAGATGTTTCTCATCTGTGAAAGTTCATATTTTCTTTTAGTTGGTGGGTTGTCTATGAAGGTATATTCTTGACATGGTGAGTCACCACAGTTTGTTCTATCAGAATCTTGAGACCAGTAGTATCTGTTGCAGATCTCGCATTGTCTCCTCGTAAAACCATTTTCTTTTAAGAAAGGGATCTCAAAATGGCCTTCGAGGTTTATCAATCTCTATAGCTCCCATCTTTTTAGGGAGACCAAACGAAGAAATGTTAACTGTCCTTGGCCTACTAATATTATCCAAAGAGTGCGCCGAGACCTTCTAAGGCCTCCTCTTCTTTTTTCTCCTCGGTTTTTTTGGCTTCAGCAGGTTGTTTAGATTCGGAAGGTGCAGTGGCTTGGGTCTGAGCGGCAGGTGCAAATGATACTTGGGAAGCCTCTTTTAGAACCTCATCTATCTTAACTTCGGAAAGAGCAGCTGTCAAGGCTTTTAATCTTGCCTCGTCAACATCTGCTCCAGCAGCTGTAAGTATTTTTTTAACATTTGCCTCATCGATCGGTTTTGACGCCGAGTGAAGCAAGAGTGCGGCATATATGTATTTCAAACGTCTATCCCCTCGTCTATGATCATCAAATTCTTACACGTGCTATGAAAATTGACTCTTAAGGCTTTCTTTTTTTTCAAGATTTTCATTTCACTGCCAAATCTGGGGCAGTATCCTTGTTAATGTTCTTTAATTTGTTTGATAGAGTAAGCATATCGCTGTATGCGGCTAATATGATTTTGTCCGTGGTTGAAGGACTTGTATATTCAGATTTTACTGCGATTGTTAATGCCTGTCGCCAAGCTCTTCCTAAAATTAATGGAACGCTTTGAGGTGTAAGATATGCAGCTTCGATGGCAAGACTTAATCCCTCTTTATAACTTTGAATTATCTTATTTTTATAATTCTCGAGGTCCATTGCCAAATCTTTTTCATCAAGGATTGAACCATTATCGTATGCAGCCATAATCGATAATCCCGCTTCCATCGGTTTCATTCCTAATCGAGTTAGGACTGATGCGAGTTTAGTTGATATTGTGTCGCCCTTTCTTACAACAACGGTATCCTTGGACACCCATATGCTTCCAGATTCTATCTTTGTTGGGATCTTCACTTCTCCAAATTCACTTATTATAGGTCCAGGTGGTAAGCCGGTATTGCCCGCTGGAATTACGACATCTCCTGTTGCAATGTCGCCCCCTTTAGCGGAAACTTTTACCTTATTCTTATTCAAAAATACTATCAATTCAAACGGATTCTTATTTGAAAAAAGAAGAGCGAAAGGTCCATTAAGAGAATCTGCAAACTTGCTAATATTTTTCTTATTAGATTCGAGGTCTTGACTGGCTCTCTTAAATATTGTATTTTTTGCAACGAACATCTCCGCTTTGCCTCTAAGCATCTTTCTGATTTCTTGAATTTGCGTAGATCTAACGCCAACTAGATCTGCTGCGGCAACAACACTATATGGGCTTAATGATTTTTTAATTCTTTCAAGGGCTTCTCTTTTTTTTGGTTGAACTTTTTGTCTTAGCAAATATCACTCACCATTATAGAACTAAATTCACAGGTTCATGCATTGTTGTTTTTATCAGGATTTTGGAAATGTTTCTTGCTCCTCGTTCAAGCTTTCCCTCAATGCTTGAAAAGATGGCCTGGATATTTTCCGAAAGGCTGTCGTCTGACATATCTTCAACGCCAATTCTACATTGAATAACTGGTTGATCTCGAACTCGAATCTTTATTGTTCTCCTAGCTTGGTCTATGACGTCGGCTATAGGGGCGTTTGGATTAATCGGAGTAGGCATCTTCCCTCTTGGACCCAATGTCGGACCTATAGTCTTTCCAACCAATGGCATGAGATGTGCTTCAGCGATAAAGAAGCCGTATTCTTGTTGAAGTTTTCTAGCAGCTTTTTTGTCGTTCGCAAGATCTGTAAGTTGATCTTTTCCGAGTACAAGATCTGCATTAGCCTCTTTTGATTTCAACGCCAATTGTCCTGTGGCTATTACGCAAACCTTAACGGCCTTACCTATATCGTGAGGAAGAATTATAGTCTGATTGATCCTGTTCTCTGGTTTTTTTAAATCTAGGTCTTTGAGTTTAATGATTAATTCTAGTGATTCTTTGAAGTTGCGCTTTTTTTTATTTTTCCTAAGTTCTTCAAGGGATTTCTGAATGTTCTCTTTAGTAAGCGGCAATTCTCACACCAAATTTCCATAGTAACAAGAAATGTCTATTACCCTCGCATAGTCGACTTTAATGAACGTTTCGTACAGTTTACCACTCTTTATACCTATTTCTTGAATAGTGTTTCGTGTTTGTTGCCATCTATCTCTTTCTGAACTTCTCTTGGATCTTTATTGTCGATAGTGACTCCCATACTGACCATGGTTCCAAGGACTTCTTTCAGAGCTCCTTTAGTATCCTTAGAATAGGTGTTTTCCATCTTCATTTCCGTTATCTTCAAAGCCTGTTCTAAAGATAGATTCCCAACCTTTTCGGTATTCGGAGTGCCTGAGCCTTTTTCAATACCTAACTCTTTAATGATCAGAGCCGAAGTTGTAGGAGTACCGATCTCTACATCAAAGTCCTTAGTATCTACATCAACAATTACTTTGACGGGTACTTTCATACCAGCATAGGATTTGGTTAATTCGTTTATTCGGTTAACGATCTGAAGGACATTAACTCCGAGAGGTCCAAGTGCAGGGCCTAAAGGTGGTCCTGCTGTAGCCTCGCCACCATTAATTAGTGATTCAATCTGTTTCTTTTCTCCCACTTTCTTCACCTCTATGTTTTGCAGTTCTTCTAACATAATCAGCATGTACAGTTATGGGGAGTGTTGCGAATCCTTCTTCAAGTAACTCAATTGTTACTTCCTCTTTCACCCTATCCATATGAGTGATCTTGGCCTTGAGTCCTCGAAATGGCCCCGCTATAACTTCAACGAGATCTTCTTGATCTAAATCCTCTATTGCCGGCTTAGTAATTATGAATCGTTCTACCGCAGAAAGAGGAGCAGAACCTTTGGTCTTGGCTCTCGCATGTTTTATTCCTGACATAGCTTCATCAACAGTATGCGGCCCTGAAGCCTCGACAAATATGTAACCTTTAATGGCTTCAGAAACCATTACGGCAAACACAGGTAGCTTCTTCATTCCTGCTTTAGATGTTAATACCTCGGCAACCGCTCTTTCTTGACCGCCTGTTGTAAGAATAGAGAATATCATCTTTAATCCTCTCAAGGATAATGGTTAGATGGCTCCTGATCCTAGGAATAGAAATAGGATTCTTACCATAAAGCCTATTCCTCCAATGATGGCGATTCCTAATAGTGAAACTCGAAGTAATAGCCAAACTTCTTCTCGAGAAGGTTTGGAGGATGCATGAATTAACCGTCTTGTGGATTCAATAAATTGACCTATATTCAAATTTGATGCCTACTGATTTATTATACTCATATTCTATTTCGGGTTGAATCTTAATTGAATTTAAAGAAAGACAAATTAACTGCGACTGATAAACTTGTTTGTTATAGAAATGTGTAGAACTAATTATTTGAAGTACAGAAGCTTATGCTAAATCCTCTCTATCTCTTTTACTAGTTCTTCTAGTTTGGATATCAAAATCTTTCTGTTACTGGCTTTTAATCCCTTCCAGTCTATTATTGCCGTTTCGCAAGTCCCTTTAGTTTTTTGAAATGCTTGGACAACTATTTCCGAGTCATAGTATTCAAAAAAATAATCTGGTAATATGTGACCTAGGGCAAAGTGCCCGTTTAGCATTTCAGCAGTGTGCTTTGGTGAATAGTGGCCGCCACCAAAACCTACTGCAGATGTGGATTTATCAGATTGAGTTGCTGCTTTCCAGGCGGCTGAAGCTGCTGCTTCGCCAGCTAAAGAATTTTTCCAATTCTCAATTTTGCTTCCGATTTCTATAAACAGGGCTGGTACAGTGAATCTAGTAGGGCCGTGATGAGTCGCCTCCATTGATACAGAGAATTTGAGTCCTAACTTGTCGGTAGATTCTCTTAGTTCCTGCAAAGCTAATTTTTGTTTTTGAGGATCAGCAATTGCTAGTGTTCTAGGTTTTCCTCCAAAATCTGCAGTTGAACCAAGGTTGCCAGGAGTGTGTACCGTTAAAGATGCTCTTCCTGTCTGACTACTATGTCGTGATATACAGATTATCGTCTCAATTGGTTGATATCTGTCAAGTTCTTTCAGTTCAAGGATATCTGACTCTGTTTCTAAAAGGTGAATTTGATTTTTTACAAAAATCCTTATTCCATTATTCTCTTCTTTGAATTTGAATCCAAAATTGTTTATGAGTTTGTCAGCAATATTCATCCCAGCTAAATCATTTCTAGCTGCAACAATGAAGCTAGGCACCTTCTTCACTCTATCTAGTTATCAGAGAAGTGTATTTAACAAGCTTTTTGTTGTATGCAGTCTATTCTCCGCTTGGTCCCATACAACAGAATTAGAACCGTCGATGACATCGGCTGTTACTTCTTCGTCCCTATGACAGGGTAGTGGATGCATAAAGATAACTTTGTGTTTTGCAAAGTTCAACAATTCAGAATTGACCTGATAATATGGCATGAATTTTCTAAACCTTTTTTCCCTTTCAGCCTCTTGTCCCATGCTAACAAAAACATCTGTATAGACTATGTCCGCTTCAGATACAGCAAGTTTTGGAGTTCGTGTTATCTGAATGATTGAACCACTATCTTCAGCATTTACTTTGGCTTTTTTCAGAAACTCAAGGTTTGGTTCATATTCCGAAGGGCAAGCTATTGATAGGTTTACTCCAATTTTCGAGCAGCCAATTAGAAGTGAGTTGCAGATATTATTACCATCCCCGACATAAGCTAATTTCAATCCCTTGAGTTTTCTTTTATTCTCTAAAATTGTCATGAGATCTGCTAAGATCTGAACTGGATGATTTAGATCGGATAGACCGTTAATCACTGGTACAGATGAGTGGCTTGCAAGCTCTTCTAAAGTCTGATGGATTTTAACTCTTGCGACAATTCCATCGACATACTTGCTTAGGATTTTAGCAGTATCAGCAAGGGTTTCGCCTCGACCAAGTTGGATTTCCGACCAGTTTAAATAGAGTGCAAATCCACCGAGTTGGCGCATAGCCACTTCAAAAGACACTCTTCTCCGATCGTTACGGTCACATGGCCATAATCGATGTTCGTGTAGAGGGCTTCTGAAATATCATGGCCAAACTTTTGGTCTTGAGAAGTTTCTGAGTTTTTTTTCTTTTCTTCAAATAGATTGCATATTTCAAAATCTGCAATATTTCATCTGATTCTAACTCCTGCAATGACAGGAAGTGCCGGCCCTTTGGTTTCATTTTTTCACCAAACAATAATGTTTAATTTGAGATATATAGTCCCTCTGAAATATTGTCTGGGAACCAGACATTTAACTCGTTCTGATAATTTATTCTAATGTTAATATAGCTTGATTAGTTTTTTAGATTTTGATGGGGGCTCTGTTTCTAGCTATTTAAATAGATTTTTGTTGATATTATCTTCCTTCAAATTCTACTCTGATTGTCATGCCACTTATCTCTTTAGCGAGCCTCTTGGCAGTCTCGAAATCGACCGGTACATGTTTGGGCTTTCTGCCACTTAGAATGACTTTGGTTTCTCTAGTATCATCGGGTAGCCATACTGTGTTTATGGTGAGAATAGACATTGGACTGAATAGATCTTCGATGAGTTGGCGAGAATCACCGCCATATCCCAAGATCTTGACTCTTTTTCTTGTCTCTTTACCAATTGTACGAACAATTTTCCCGCCAGAACTAACCATTTTGCCCACATCTTGTTTGCTTACTAGTATTGCGAGCACATCCCCAGATTCGACAGCACGTTCAAAGGAAACATCTTGTAATATTGGAAACTGTTTTTCCAATTCAAATAGAATTCTAACAATTTTAAGGTCTAGATCTGTTATTTGCCCTTTTCTTAACTTCTCTTCACATCTTGCGCAAAGAACACCACTTTTAACACAAAAGTTGTCTAGCTGCGTCTTTACCAATATGTCTCCCTCCGTAAAATGCTGAGAGATTTTAAATTATCTCTAAAGTATTGAAATGTGATGGAGGATTTGGTGGTCGTTATCGATTTTCCCCTATTATTTTTGGTACGGTAAACTAGAATGAAAAATAAATGCATTATGGTTGATGTTGAAAAGAGATGAATATCTAATAATGATGCTGAAGATGAGTTCAAAGGTATGCTAAAGAACCAGTACCATGCTAGTTACATACAAAAAGAATATACAAATCTTAAAATGAAAATATGAGATGTAAAGTCGGGGGATCAATAATGAACAATGACTTGTTGGGGACTTGGCGAAGAACTCATTATACGAATATGGTGACCCCTGATTTAGATGGTTCTCAGGTTATCTTGTTTGGTTGGGTCCAAGAAATACGCGATCTAGGAAACCTAATTTTCGTTAACTTAAGGGATAAAGAAGGTGTTATACAAATAACGGCGACAACTAAGAATACTGATGCTGAGGTCTTTGAGAAAATAAAGATATTGAGTAGAGAATTTGCGATCGGAATAAAAGGTCTCGTAAAAAAAAGAAATGAGGCACCTCGCGGAATAGAAATTTTACCCCAAGAAATAAAAATTCTTGCATTGGCGAGTCACCCTCTACCTTTGGACCCGACTGGTAGAGTGCCCGCTGAAATTGATGTAAAACTCGATGCCAGAATTCTAGATCTTCGACGTCCTGAATCACAATCAATTTTCAAGATTCGCCATGAAGTTGTGTCAACCATTCGTCGGTTTCTTAGCGAGACAGGCCACCTGGAAATTCATACACCCAGAATAATCGCTGCTGCTGCAGAAGGCGGAGCATCTCTGTTTCCAGTAGAGTATTTCGAAGAGAAGGCTTTCCTTGCTCAGAGCCCGGAATTGTATAAAGAAGAATTGATCTCAGTTTTTGAGAAAGTCTATGAGATTGGTGGATTCTTTAGAGCTGAGGAATCACACACAAGGAGGCATTTGAATGAATTTATCTCAGTAGACGTTGAGGAAGCCTTCGTAGACGTTAATGATGTAATGAGACTACAAGAAGAGCTCATATTCCACATATTGAAGGATGTCGAGAACAAATGCTCATTACAACTTAAGATATTAGGAGTAAAGATTCCGAAAATTGAGTTGCCTTTGAAGAGGTATACATACTCTCAGGTCATAGATCAATTGAAAAGTAATGATTTTAAGATTGAGTGGGGAGAGGACCTATCCACTCCTGCTTGCAGAGTGCTTGGTGAGATTCATCCCAAAGAATTCTATTTTATTGATGAATGGCCGACAAAGACTAGACCTTTCTATATCAAGCCAAGGAGTGATAAGAATGAGTTGTGCGAAGCATTCGATTTCATGTATGAATGGGTTGAGATAACATCAGGCGGTTCGAGAGTTGATGACCCACAGCAATTGATCAATAGACTTAAAGAGCAAGGGCTAAATCCTGCAAATTTTGATTTTCATTTGAAAACGTATTACTATGGTATGCCTCCACATGCTGGATGGGGGATGGGTTTAGATAGATTAGTTATGGCCATACTTGATAGAGATAATATTCGAGACGTTGTTCTCTTTCCAAGAGATAGAGTTAGATTGAAACCATAATATAGCAATCTGCCAAATCATTTTGCACCTAGCTCTCTTTTTTTCCATCTTAGATCTGAGCCACGACATTTTCGACATCTGCTGGCCACGGCCGAATTCTTAACTCCGCAGTCTCTGCAGATCTTATAGAATAGTCTACGTTTTTGAGCCAGTTGTTTTTTTTCCATTTCTGCTATTGGCAAGTTAAGCACCTTTAAACAACAGATGCAACATATACGTGCAAATATGTTTTGTGCAATTTAATGAATTTGGCATGAGGATGTGAGAATGCTTAAAACGGTATTTAAGTTGCATAAACAGACTGATTATGGTTATATGAACATGACTGAGCTAAACTAGGGTACAGTTGGTCTATAGATTGAAATTGTATAGATTTCTTGCACTGATTCTAATAATAGTCGGCGGAATGAGCCTAATCTTTGGCATGTTATCAATCTATAGAACTATGAACGCTCTTATCGCAAATATTGAAATTGCAAGCAGCAGTGAATTGCAGTATTTTTTTTATGTTGCAACACCTCAAGCAATCCTTTGGTCTATTGCATTCACAACTTTCTTTGCATCTGGAATACTCCTGGGGAGGTCTGGGTCTTCAGATCTCTCTGAGTTAACATATCTCTCAAAGACATTGAAGTTAGATAATGGATCAAAAAATGAGATAGAGACATTGACTAGAGGAGAGAAGCAAAGGAATTTGGTTGATGAGAGATTATTACAGATTAAGAATGAAGTTCTAAAGACTATTGAACGATTAGAGAGTCTGGAACAACAAAAGAAGCTTAAGAAAAATGTTTGAAATATCGTAAACTTGCTGTTTGGAAATATTGGAGGAAAAAAATACGATCATTCAATTGCCTTATGGAAAAGAAAGACAAGTTGAGATCGAGATCCAGAAAGAGAATCTACATTTTATAGCAGAAAAGGGCACCGTCTCAACTTCAAATGGATGCCAAAAAATCATACAAACAAGTATCAGAAACCCTGTTGGTAGACCTCCAATAAGATCAATGGTAAAATCGAACGATAAAATAGTCATAATAGGTGATGATATAACAAGACCAACCCCCCAGGATATCATAATACCAATCGTACTTGATGAATTGAATTCTGTGGGAGTTCCAGACAAGAATGTCCACGTAATCGTTGGTCTAGGTACTCATAGAGACATGACTAAAACTGAATTCAGATTAAAATACGGTTCAGTGGAAGATAGGGTTGAGATAACCAATCATGACTATACTGACAATTTAGTAAATGTTGGCAGCACATCTTCAGGGATTCCAATCGAAGTAAACAAGGATGTCTATAAGGCTACTATCAAGATTGGCATAGGCAATATCGTCCCTCACTGCTATGCCGGATGGGGAGGTGGTGGGAAGATAATTCAACCTGGAGTATGCGGTGAAAAAACTACTGGTATGACACATCTGATGGGCGGCAAGGTCAAACCTTACACAAAGATACTTGGAGAGGTTGATAACGATGTTAGGAAGGAAATTGAGGCAGCTGCAGAACTAGTTGGCCTTGATTTTATTATTAATACTGTGCTCGACAACAGAGAAAAAATCGTCAATGTAGTTTCAGGCGAACCCATCAGAGCTCTAAGGAATGGAGTCGACCATGCTAGAAAGATCTTCTGTCCCAAGATCCCAAGCTCTTCGGACATTATAGTTGTATCAAGCTACCCCGCCGACATAGATTATTGGCAAACCCTCAAACCTCTCACATATGCTAGCTCAGTAGTGAAGCAAGGAGGAACAATTGTGTTATTATCACCATGCCCAGATAGAGTATCGCCAACACATTCAGATCTCCGAGATAAAGCCAAGATTGGTTATGAAGGTGTTCTGGAATCAGTCTCCAATGGTGAATCAGAGGACATGGTGGCAGCCGGTGCTTTATTATTACATTCACAAATTTTAGAAAAGGTAGATGTAATATGCTTTTCAGATGGACTTAGAGCAAGCGATAAAGAGGCGTTAGGTTTCTCTCATGCGAGTAGTCCTCAAGAGGCCTTAGAGATGGCGAAGGCGAAGCATGGCAGAATTTCAAAAGTTGGAATACTAAAGTGTGGCGAGATCCTTCCCAGCCTAAAATGAATATTTTAAAACACAGGTATGACCCTGCTTAAAATTCCACATTTTCATTAAAAAAAAGCTAATATGCGAAAGCTTTACTTAAGCTAGCTTAAGAAGATAATAATCGAGTGGATAATGATTGACTTACGGGCAAGACCCATATTATGAGCCTCCAAGAAGCAATGGAAGAGAAAAAGAAAGCTCCCGTAGACAGATCTATGCTTTAGTAGGTTTATTCATGGTAAGCGTTCTTGTAATAGGGGTTGTATTAGCTATTTTATCTTCTGGGATTGGTGGTGAAACCTTCTTCCAGACTGTTAAGATATTTGAACATAACCCTGTAACAAAAGGCACTCTTGGAGAAGACGTCGAGATTACTGCTAGAGTAAGTGGATTCCCAGAAAACGTTACCCTTTCTTACCAAGTAATCCCAAATAATGCCACAGCTGGTTCTTTTCGCGAAATCAAACCGGTAAACAAATTCATGCTTCTTATTACGTCCGGGGGAGACACATATTCCTATACAATAAATGGAGAAGAAATTCTCGGTGACGTGACTTATTTCATAGCGGCTGCAGACTCAGTTGGGAACTCAGAATCAACACAAATCTTTGAGATAGAGGTTGATGACTTTCTTGTTGAAGGTATGCCCAAATTAATGAAGGTTTATGTAAATAGAGAAGCAAAAACAACATTAACTATTAGATCCATAAATGGATTTGATAAAGCAGTTAGGCTACGAGTAGTTTCTCAGGGGTTAGAGACGCTACCTGGAGGAATAATCGGAGAGTTCAATCCCGCAACCGTTACACCTTCTCAAGGTGGGACTGCAACATCAGAGCTTACATTAAGAGCATCATCAGATGAATTCATTCCATCAGGTGTATACCATATATGGGTGGAAGGGTTTGTCGGAACTCAAAGAGGAACTCTTTCTAGGAACTCTTCTGTGTCACGCTTAGAAATACCTGATTTCGATTTTACTATATCTCCCTCTCATCAACGTGTAGAAAGAATTTTTCTTGGACAAGTTACATTCGAACAGATAACTCCTTACACAATTAGTGTTACAATGGATGAAGGTTTTGATGCAGATTTGGATTTCAGAGTAGTTGGGCTTCCATCACAAGGAGTCAAGCACCGTTGGGTATTCCCTGAAGAAACTATCAGTGAAAGACCAGGAATTCAGAGAGTAGATCTGCAAGTAATTACAACACCTTCAGCGGAGCTTGGATTTTACACTCTGACTATTTATGTAACGGGCGGGGGACGCGAAGAATTCGAACAAGTGAATTTTGATATAATCACACAAAGTCAACTACAATAGAGGAGAAAGCGGGCTCTTCTATCTCTTTTATAAGTACTTACTCTTTACGAGAAGTAAATAATATTAACTCACTATGTTTTGAGAAAGCAGATAAAAGTCTTCATAATATTTGTTTTAAGTACACCACTTGAAACAACTCAGGAATGATTATGTCAAAACTAATCAGTTGGAATGAATGGATTGGATCTAAATATTACTCAAATAATCAAGTTTACAAATTGAATCAAATAAACCTGTTAAAGAATTCTAATTCAAAAATATGTCTTATCTGCAGAGGAGGAAAACTTCTTTGTGGAAAGATTAGATGTCCAGTTATTGCAAAAGCAGAAGCCCTGCTTAAATTCAAAACATCAGTTGACAATCAGTCAATACAAGGATCTACTCCTCCAGCAGTGTTTGTAGGACGTATAGGTTATCCAAAGATCTACATCGGACCAATGATCCCCCCTTTCTTTGGTGATACCGAGATCCTTGACACACCAGAATTATGGATGGGGAAGAAAATTGAGGATATACTCGATTATAGATTCTCTCTGATTAGAGGAAAAAGTCGGTCGGATATCTTCGAAGCACAAAATCCGGGTAAGTTACTAAGCGAACTTCAAGAACTTGCGATGGGAAAAAAACCAGTCGATGCTGAAGCTGTCTTCAAAAAGAAGCCAAATAGGGTTCTTGCTTTAAATGAATATTCTCAACCATTTGGTCCTTCAGCTCCAC
>JBAUBP010000259.1:0-2296 GCA_049676905.1 Bathyarchaeia archaeon | reverse complement strand
ATTATGAAACTCATAATTTTTGGCGGCGGATTCTGCGGTGCGATAATAGCCAAAAAATTAGATAAGGGCCAAGATGTGGATGTAATTCTAATAGATGAAAAATCATATTACGAATACACTCCAAGCATACACAAACTAATTTCTGATCGTGAATATTTAGATAAAATTACTGTTCCTTTTGAAAAAATTGTAAAGAAAGGAAGAGTAGTTGTAGACCAATTAACCAATTTGACAGATCAATATGTCGAAACAATAAATGAAAAAATAACTTATGACTATTTGATAATCTCCACTGGAATAAAATATCCGATATTTCTAGATAATCAAGAAAATGTCTTCACATTGAAATCTTGCATTAGTGCAATACAGATTAACCAGAAAATCGTCAACGCCAAACAGGTACTGATTATTGGTGGAGGTTTAATCGGAACAGAGATAGCAGGAGAATTAGTGACTAAGATGAAGGATAAACATGTAACTATTGTTCATTCAAAGGAGAGACTGATCGAACGAAATCCTACTAAAGCTTCAAGTTATGCCCAGAAATTCCTGGAAAGAAAAGGAGCAAAAATAATCTTTAACGAAAAAATTGTTAGGCATGAAGGTCGAATTTTCATATCAAATAAAGGAAACAAAATCGAAGCGGATCTTGCAATTTGGTGTGCTGGAATTAGGTGGTCTCCGGATTACCTAAATGGTTTCGATCCACAAATCTTTACAAATAAAGGGGCGTTAAAAGTAAACGATCATTTACAACTACATGGCTTTGAGAATGTTTTTGTAGGAGGGGATGTCTGCAGTGTATCTGAAGAGAAGACTGCTCAAAACGCAAGAATTCATGGAAGTTTCATTGTAAAAAATATACGGAAATTAATGACAAACAAAAGAAAGATTTCGTACAAACCAAAAAAACGAATTATGGTTATAAGTCTGGGAGCTTGGTCAGGTATTCTCATTTACGGAAAAATTGTTTTTACCGGAATAGTTCCGGGAATCCTCAAATATGTTGTGCAATGGATGACCATGCGGAGATATAAGTAACCATTCAGAAAGTGTATTAGAAACCGGCCTTCTTGAATAGATTATCTTCGTACTTCTTCCACGACTCTTTAGTTAAAACAATGTTAATACCGTCAACATCTTTCATGGAATCAAAATTAATTTCGTATAATAACGATTGCACATTGTTTTGTTTAGCCATGATGGTCACCAAAATGGTCTCACTATCTAATCTAAAGATATAACGTTGTTATATATATGCTTAACGGTGTTATAAAAAGCAAGGTTGTGAATTGATTAAAAATCCTTTCAGAATGCCTAACTGGCGTTAGGATGGTAGATCTAGGCATCTTGAAAAGTAAAAATCGATTAATAATACCTTTTATACAGGTGCAATAACACTGTTATACAAGTGTGAGATCTTGCGGCCTCCATGTGAAGAGATAGTTCAGGAATTCTTGCCAACATTTAGATCTTTAATTGCTAAAGAACTGATAGAAAAGTACAGTTTCTCACAAGTTGAGGTGGCTGAGAAATTGGGAACAACACAAGCCGCAGTCAGTCAGTATCTAAGCTCAAAAAGGGGACAAAGGAATTCCTCTAAAATAAAATCGATGACAAAAGTAAAAGCATTAGCGAGTGAAGTCGCCAAAGAAATGGCGGAGAATAAGCTTGAGGCGTTTGACGTAACATCAAGTTTTTGTAAATTATGCCTTGAGTTGAGAACAGGTCAACCTCGTCGTAAATCCAAATAGCAACTTTATACTTTGGATTATGTCGATCTTCTGTTAACACCAGATAACGTTACATGGAAGATTGAATAATTTGTCTGCCACGGCAAAAGCCAAAGTTCATAAAATTGATATTAATAAACATTCAACTACTACTGTTCAAGAAGAAGTGGCTGTAGAAGCTCCAGCCAATATTTACATTAATAAAAAACATCTTGTCACTCTCTTATCATCTCCATCAATGCTAAACGAGTTAGCTGTTGGACATATTTTCTCTGAAGGAATTCTCAAAACGAAGGATTCCATAGATGAACTACTCATTGCCGGGACAGATATCCATGTGAAATTAAAAGCTGGAGCCAAGGTAGATTTTGATCTCAATAGGTTCGGAAAATTTGTCTCATCTGCATGCGGCTCATTAGTAGATTATCTCCGTCTTTTGGCTCAAATCAATTCAAAGATTACAGATCAATATTCTGTAACCGCTGAGAACTTAGAACAAATGGTCACTCAATTGAATAATGAATCCAGAGTCTTCAAGATAACTGGTGGAATTCACTCAGCGG
>JBAUBP010000258.1:0-8768 GCA_049676905.1 Bathyarchaeia archaeon | reverse complement strand
CCTTCAGATAGCTCTTTTATTGTTTCAAGTGAGTATCCTTGAGGATAAGAGAAGGCCACATGTTCAACTCCAAGTCTTTTCAGCTCTTGAATATAATTAGGTAGTTCATCTTGAGATATGAATATCGAGAATTTTTTGATTATATTTTGTGTAATTAACTTTAGAATTGATTCGTCAAGTGATTTTGACTTGTGCGCTATCCTAGCAGGTTCCAGACCTTCGTCAAGTAAAAATTCTTTAAGGACTGTTTTGGAAGTTCCTAACGCTACTGTTGCCGCTGTGTAGTGAAGCATCTTCTGAATCTTTGGATTGATTTTCTTATATACATATGATGGTGAAAATATTCCAATCGATCTTGGTATGTCAATAACTTCTTCTTTCATTATGTTTAATGCCCATTCTATCATTTCGATTGATGAGTAGTTTAGCAGAACACCATCGAACGCCGAGACTAGTTTTAAGAGTTTAGGTCCTTGAGCTCCAAGCCATATTCTGGATTCGATGCCACGCTTCTGCAATAATGTAGAAATCTCTTCTCTTGAATTTAATAGTGATTGTACAATATTTTTGTGATTTTTGAGATCTACGCCAACTCTGTAGAGTTCATCTCTGTCGCCTGGTCCTATGCATAAGTCAAAGCGAGGTCCATAAGACTCGATGAGTGTGGTTAATGAGCTAGCGATTTGCTGTGAAGTGTGAAGAAAGGGGCTGATTAGGCCTAAACCAATCCTAATTTTACTAGTTACTTTTGCAATTGCTGCACAAACCGCTGGAGCGTATCTTTGACTTGGTAAATCCGAAACCCAAACATAATCTAGGCCAAGGCGGTCAAGTTCGATGCTTTTCTTGATAGCGTCAGATATCGAATCGTTAGAGTTAAGGCTTACAGCGAATTTCATGAATTCTTACTCCATGTCTGTGCGACTTGAGCCATTGATTTCCTTGCATCTTTTCCATAAGGTGGGCCAAAAACTACTTCTTGAATTCCGAGTGATGAATATGACTCGAATTTATCACAAATTTCATCTGCGTCACCACTTATACACAGTAAGTCAATTATCCGGTCAGGAATCTTTTCAGCAACTTTTTCAATTCCATGGTCCTTCATTTCAGATCGAATTAAGAAAATTTCACTTTTGTTGATTCCAGACATCTCAAGTATATGATCAGGTGTATCTAAGGCAACTATGGCAACAGTCTTTTTTACAATCTCCAAATCCTCATTTTTACGAATTAATATTGTAGGTACCCATAGAACAAAATGAAATTTTTCAGAAGAAAGATTCAAAGAATTTCGCTTTTCTTCGATCAGCTTAATTGATTTTTCAACAAACTGTCTGGGTCCACTGAGGATGACACCATCTGCGATAGATGCTGCGAGTGTCATTAATTTTGGCCCTCGCACTCCAAAGAAAATTGGAATGTGCTTAGAACTATATTTTGCAGTGTAGTTATGAATTCCAAGCTCCTCATTACTTATCGAATTAACATTATTAACCCATATAGTTCTAAGAATCTCTACTGCTCTCTCCATTGAATGGACTGGCTTTTTAATGGGAATACCTAAAGATGTAAGATCTTGAATCCCACCAATTCCTAAGCCCATCCTAAATCTATTCGGTGCTATTTCACTAAGAGTTGATGAGGCTCTAGCTATCGTTGTAATATTTCGAATAAGTGGGCTGGTCACTCCAATTCCAATATTAACATTCTTTGTATTTAGCAGTAGGAGAGCAGTTGATGTGAAAATTTCTTGAGGTCTTCCAATATCTTCTCCTATCCATAATCCATGGAGGCGCAAATTATCTGCATTTTCATAGATCCATTTCATTCTGTTGGTTGAGATACTAGTTGTTAAACCAATACTCAGATGCATAGATACCAACTATAATTTAGTAGGCATAGGCTTCTAATGGATTGCGTATAAGATTCTTCAATTTTTCCCAAACTTTTTCGAAATTATGAAAATAGATCCATTCATCATTTCCGCCAACTGTGTCTGTATTTGTTGTGGAATCGTAAATCCTGTCGACAATATTCAGGCAATATCTATCATCAGGTTTTGTGATAAAAATAAATCCACCGCCTTTGAATCTCCGAATATCTCCACGTATCCTTATACCTTCATCTTGATCCATGGCTTGTATTAATAATGCCAGATCTTCAAAATTATTAACTCTCTTCTCAGAATATGGTGCCGATTTCTTAACTTGGAGATATTCGTGTTTGTCTTCTTGATTCTTCAACTAGCTACCTTCTATGGACATGAAAATTGATAATTCAATCTTAGAGCCTAGTTTTTGTCTTTCACGACTGTATATTCACAATCACCTAAATGTCAATAATTATATTTAGATCCATGCTTTAAACAGGATTATCGTATTTAGCATTGTAAGAAAGAGTAATAATGATACTTTAGGATAGCATACTTAATTGGATGTGAGGCTGGATGTCTTCGATTATAACTTTTATCCCTGCATTGATGAGATTCGGATTGACAGAATATGAAGCTAGGATCTATGCGTCTCTTGCCAAGACAGGTTCGAAAACTGCTGGAGAGCTTAGCTTCCTCAGTGGTGTCCCTCGAACAAAACTCTATGGCTCTGTTCGAGGTCTGGAACGGAAAGGCCTTGTGAAACTCCTTCATCAGAAACCAGAGACTTTCGCAGCCACCTCTCCCAACGACATACTTTTTCCTTTAGCTGAGAAACTCATAAAAGAAGCAGAAGAAAGCCTCGAGAAAGTTCAAAACCTAACATTAGCGTATGAATCTATGAAGCTGATAGCTGGCAGACGTACTTCTCTAAACACAGAGTTGTCAATAATTGAAGGGCGACAAAAGATCACTGATAATATTATCAATTCAATATCAAGAGCTCAAGGGTCTGTTGATATTATTACTACTGCAAATGGAATGGTACGCCTTTATAAATCCCAATCTAAAGCGATTGAGCGTGCAATAGCAAGAGGGGTAAAGGTGAGATTAATTACACAAGTAACATCACAAAATAATACTGTTGCCAAAGAAATTACGGCAATATTGCAGCTTCGTTCTTCCCCAAAAGTGTATCTTCATCAGACTGTTTTCGATTCTAGTGACATAATATTCTACGAAACAGTTCCAGATGATATGGAGCTTGAAACAGGTAATGATGTTGCCATTTTATCACAGAACCCTCAAATAATTGAGAGCTTCAAACGTCTTTACGATCTTGTTTGGGGCACTTTGCCAACAACTTCTGAACTTTAAAGATATACTCATTCATTTATCAAAGTCATTCTTGTTTAATAATGATTGAAAAATTGATAAATAAAGCCCAGTTTTTTGATCCAGTAAAAGATTTCATAGTTTGATTCTAGTAAAAAATAAATTAAGTGATTATGAATTATGTTGAGGATTGATGAATTATGACAAAACGCTTTGGAGGATTGGATAAACTAGACTTACTCATCAAAGACAGACCTATTGACAGAATGACTTGGCTCCAAGAGGTATTTCCAATTTGGGGAACATTTCTTAATGAAGAAATTGAAGATACCCTTGTTGAGAAAGGTAATATTGCTTTATGGTGGCTTGGAGCATGTGGTTATTGGTTTAAAACACCTGAGAATACTGACATTTTAATTGACAATTATTGTGGCCCATCGATTGCAACTAAATGGGATATTGGAGAATCCGAAAGTCCATATGGAGTAATGAGGCAGACTGGTGCAAAGAGTCAAGTCTGGCTCAGATTGAACCCACAAATCATAGATCCTTTCGCTATCAAGAAAGTCGATGCTCTGCTTTCAACACATCCTCATTTAGATCACTGTGATATATACACAATAAAACCGCTCATTAAGAACACAGATTGCAAATTCATTGGCCCACCAAAATCTTGTCAAAGATATGAACAATTCGGAGTTCCTAAAGATCGTATTGTTGAAGTTAAAGCGGGAGATGAAATTATGATTAATGAGATCTGCTTGAAGGCTCTGGAAGGAGCGGACAATACGGCTGTTTTAGAAGCTGAAAGTATGAGTGAAACAGCCGTGAATTATCTGATAAAGACACCAGCAGGCAATGTCTACCATGCAGGGGATTCACATTACTCGAATATGTTCTTCCGACATGGCAGAGAAAATGATATCGATGTAGCAATGGTAGCCTTTGGAGATAATCCATCAGGAATGACTGACAAAATGACTGCATACGACGCATATAGAGTCGCTAAAGCACTCGGTACAAAGCTACTGATCCCTATGCATTATGATAATTGGGCTCTGGTAAAGGGAGATCCGGAGGAGCTAGAATGGATAATCAGAAAAAAAGCACCTGATATGAAAACTGTTATTCTCCAATGGGGATGTAAATTTCAATATCCAAAGGATCAAGATATCGGACGGGCAATCTATCCAAAACAGGAAGAAGAATTCATACCTGAGAGGTCATGGGAGTACGGAAATAAACCAAGGATCTTTTTGAGAGTCGAAGAATAAAGCTAGACTTGGATAGTGTGCACCATAAATTAATAATATGAGCGCCGTAGTGGTTCCCGCCCATAATATCGAAGACAAACAGAGTGTTTAAAAGTTCGAAGTGAAGTCTATCGATGATGTTGGCGGCCATAGTTAGGAGCTAGGACCCGTACCCATTCCGAACACGGAAGTGAATCTCCTAAGCGATCTAGGTTGTAGTGTTGTGCGAGAGCCTACGCGAACCCTAGACCGCTGCCAACTCTTCTTGAAAAAACTTATACGTGAATCAACATCGTGAAACGTTTATAACTGCGACTGGAATCCCTACTAAAAGATAACTTATTTGAGGCATAGCTTGTTGCTGAACACGCTCATACTGGGATTGCCAATTGGTGAAAATAGCTCGATGAGTACAATTATCTCTACTATGATGTATCTTTCATTCATACTCTTCATACTTTTTGGCCAGAAAATTCAGCTTTATACAATGATTTGGAACATGAGTGGAGCTATCAAGAAACTTGAAATAATGAAGTTCGAAGCTAGAGAACTTACGATAAAGACCTTAAAGGAGATAGGAAAACCAAAGAATGATATCACTCCTAGACTAAATGCTCTTCTAGAACAATTTTTAATTTCACCAGTGAACATGGATCCAGCTGGGATCGTCTGGAAATTTGAGCACCTCCTTGATGTGCGCGAGGAGAAATTCAAAGATGATGTAAAAAGGCTTGCACCTGAAGCTGATAATGCTCAAATAAATAACATGGAGAATCTTGTCGAGGGCAGCCTTGCCCTAAACACAGTTTACCGCATTGTTAGACACTTTTACCTACTTGGTCGAAAGACACAAAGTTTCTATCTGATACTCCAACTGCAAATGATTCTTCCACTAATCATGCAGGAAGCGGAGGCATTAGTTGGTGCTACTAAAGCGTTCGCTCGAGGTCAACCTATAGGCGATGGAGTCGGCCCCTTAGTAGCTTCAAAACTTATGAAAGACAAAGAAAAAAGAAAAGTCGAGAAAGATGTTGTTGTTTCTGAACTTATGATGGATGGAAGGAAGATACTTGCTCTAAAGGCTGAAGGCCCTGGAGGAAATGTTGGAAAACCAGGAGAAGCTATCAAACAATTGATTGAAGAGCGAGAAGGAAAAATTGCTATGGTCATTATGGTTGACGCGGCAGTAAAGTTTGAAGGAGAGAAAACAGGAGATATCAGCGAAGGAATCGGCGCCGCAATTGGAGGAATCGGAACCGAACGGTTCAAGATAGAAGAGGAAGCTTCCAAATACAAAATACCGGTTCATGCTATAATTGTAAAAGAAAGCCTTCAGGACGCAATAACGCCGATGAAAAAAGAAATTGCTGAAGCTACAGATAATGTAATCACGAGGATCAAAAGTCTTTTACTAGAACGAACTCAGGAAGCAGAAACAATCATTATAGCTGGCATTGGAAACACTATTGGAATAGGGCAGTAGGTGAATGGCAACGGCACAGAAGAAAAGTGGAGTCTATTTTTATCTAGCAATGATCTTCAGTATTGGGGTACTTGCATATTCAGCATGGCTCATATTCAATTCAGTCATTTCTTATGAACAAGGCCAGACTGGAGAGTTTTATTATGGTTTAATATTGGGGGCAATTGGAGTTGGACTTTCAGTATCATCACTGTCAACAATGAGAAGGCGAATGCAAACCATCAAGACTAAAGAATTGAAGAACTTTACAATAGAGTACTGTGAGAAATGCTACTTCAAAAAACTTAGAGAATTTAAAGTTGGAGATTATGTTTATAAAAAGATTGGCGCGTGTCCCCAGTGCAAAGAGGAGTTACTGATTAGTCAAATATACTCGGAATCTCCTAAAGAATAATAACTATTTTCATGTAATTATTCGACATCCATCTTTTTCTACTATTACAGTGTGTTCTGCCTGTGAAACGGGGAATCCACTAGCTTCCACTAGAACTCTGTAAGGGATTATGCAACGAGATTTTATGAGTTGCTCGAATATGTTATCAAATGATGGAAAGGAGAACTTTGACCTTAACCATCGTGATGCGAAAGGAAGAAAACGATGTTCTTTTTTAATATGTTCTAGGAGGGCCATGGCATCTTGAGATTTCAAACGCCGATCTTTATGATATCTAAAAATAACAGTCTCATTTGAGTCCCTGACCATGCCTGCTGCATCTTGGAGTGTACTAAAGGGTTCAACAGCATAAATTTCACCTTCTTCGATTGTACCCCCCTCGATTCCAGAGATATTTGGTATGCTTTTTCCAGTATGGAGGTTGAATCTCTCAATTCTATGCCCCATAAGATTTCTTATCGGTCGATAACCAAATCGTGTAATGACTTTCTCAATTATGGCTCCGACATGAGATACTTTAACACCAGGTCTCATAGCATTTATTCCACTTTGGAGCGCATCTTGAGATGAGATTATTAGGTCCTGATAGTCTTGGTTGAAACTTAATGTTATGGCAGTGTCTGCTATGTACCCTTCAACATGAACTCCTATATCGATTTTAACAATAGAATTCTCTGGGATCTTCCTAACATCATTTGCTGGAGACGTGAAATGTGCTGTGATCTCATTCACTCCTATATTTACTGGAAATGCTGGGCTTCCTCCAAGTTCAAAAGCCAGAAGTTCGAGTCTTTCACAGACATCTACAAGAGGAACGTTAATATCTACAATTTTTTTTGCCTCCTCTTTGAGTTTTACCACTATTCTGCCCGCCTCAAAGTATTTCGATAGAGCTTCTGACAAGTTCATTGACTCCTTGATACAATACTGATGCTTGCAATGAGTATTAGAGGTCCGATTCAATAGTTGAGATAATCCTATTAGAAGGTTGAGTTGATAAAGACAGATGAGTTACCAATGATCCAAATCGGAATTATTGGGAAAACAAATACCGGAAAAACGACATTATTTAACGCAGCAACACTCCTCTCCGCTGAAGTATCAACGTATCCGTTCACTACAAAGAAACCAAATATTGGGACTGCTTATGTAAGAACTCTTTGTGTTTGCAAGGAATTAGAAGTAAAAGATGCCCCTCGTAATTCTGCATGCATGGATGGTTGGCGTTTTATTCCAATAGAACTAGTAGATCTTCCAGGCTTGATCAAAGGTTCATGGTCAGGAATGGGCTTAGGTGACAGGTTTCTAAGTGTCGCATCACAGGCTGATGCACTGATTCATGTGGCAGATGCTTCTGGAGGTATTGATGCTGAAGGAAAACTGACTAGACCTGGACTTGGAAATCCAATAATGGATATCTATGATGTTGAAGAGGAGATCATGCTCTGGTTTGCAAAATCAATAGCAAAGAGTGTCAAAGGAATTCGAAAAAAGGCTGATTCAGGCGAGCCTTTAAAGAAATCACTATATCGTTCATTAGCTGGATTGAAGGTTAGGCCTGAACACATAGAGAAAGCTCTTGAAAACAGCTTTCTTGAAAAGAAGTCTGTAAAGAAATGGAGTGATAAAGATCTAAAGCTTTTCGCACAGGAAATAAGAAAGCTCTCAAAACCAACAGTCATTATAGCAAATAAAATGGACATCGCCAACGCCAGTACAAATTATGAACATATGATAGAAGAATTCAAAGGATCATTTGTGGTTCCAGCATGCAGCGAAGCAGAGCTTGCTCTGCGTAGAGCGGAAACAAAGGGATTGATCAGATACGTTCCGGGAGAAGAAAAGTTCCAAGTATTGAACAAGAGAAAACTTACGAAAGAACAACAATGGGCTCTCAATTATGTACAGGAAAGAGTTCTAACAAGATGGGTAAATACTGGAGTTCAATTTGCGATAAACATGTGTATATTAAAATTATTGGGTATGAATACTGTATACCCTGTTGAAGACGTAAAAAAAATGTCAGATCATGCAGGCAAAGTTCTTCCTGACGTATTTCTTATACCTTATCATGCTGATGTCAGATATCTGGCAAAAGAGATACATACTGAATTGGAAAAAACAATGCTACATGCTATTGATGCACGAACAGGTCTAAGACTTCCAACGGACTATGTTCTCAAAGATAGAGATGTAATAAGTATAATTGCAGCTGCTCGTAAGAAAAGAGCCTAATGCTTTGAAACAAACTTCAAAAGATCCGCTTTAGTTACGATTCCTCTGGTATGTCCTTTTTTTGTCACTAAAACAGCCTGACTATACTGAAGTAGAGAAGATATTACTGTAATAGGGGTATCTTCGTTTACTGTGGGAAAAACATCTTCCATTATCAACTCTACTGTAACACTTGAAAGTTGTTTAGGATCTTTC
>JBAUBP010000257.1:0-3172 GCA_049676905.1 Bathyarchaeia archaeon | reverse complement strand
CATGATCTATAGTTGCTGCACAGTTCAAAAGTGATTTTATCTATTTCTTTTGATAATTGCGAATGATATTAGGCCTACCGCTGTTGCTGCAACTATACCTGCCGCTGCAATTTTTTTATTCATATATTTTTTTCACCTCTTCTACTTTATAATTAAGCCAGTTGGAATTGTTGGATTCTTCGAGGAGGTCTTGTTTTTCAGCTCTCTTACAGAAGATGATCATTGCTATGACTGTTACAGCCATGCTTAGTAACATTAAGTCTACAAATTGATTGATTAATATCGTGACTTTCACCTCCTCTCAGCTGTTTATTTTTAACATGTCCAATAGTAGTATGTTGGCCATGTAGGATAGACTGGGTAATTATAACCCAAGATTCTTGGATAGAACCAATACATTATCAAATTCACCTCGACTATTTGTAACGAGAAAGATAAGATCAAATGTGAAGTATTTAAGAATATCGAATAATATGATGATGATTAATGTGTATATCGTATTTTTATATATTAATAATTAAGATATTCTTATATCCGTTCATGATATAATAATATCTTGTTTCATAGATGGTTTCGATTCAAAGCACATTAATCTGGCAAAACAGATCTGTATCTAATACGGATACTTAGAAGACTCGCGCACTTCCTAAAGGGAATATTAATGAAAAATTACGAATTAATTGGAACTTACATAGCAGATCAAATAGACATGTCCAAAATCTATGATCTATTCCCTTTTACTCCCATGACAAAAGGCAAATACAAATCCATATACAATCTCGACAAAGAGAAGTTCATTTTCATATACGATTTCGGAAGTCTTGTAAGTTTTAACCTAGATAAAAAAGATCTCGACGACATCTTTCTAAAGCTCAGAAAGCACATTAAATGTCTTGAAAGTCCAGAACAAGATTCGTTTGATATAATCATCAAGAGCACAGATACGGAAGACATCGGTTTCAGCGAGGTGACTCTGAATCAACTTGATATAAACAAAGTTGAAATGATAGCTGTTGTATTAGCCCAATCTGTCGCTTTAGACCACTATGAGAATATTGTTGACCAACAAATATTGAAAGTGAGTAACATAAATGACCATTTGACTAAATTCGGAAAACTGCATACATCACACAAGAACGTCATAAAGATGATAGGTGAAACCAATAAAGCCTTAGAGAATACTATATTCCAAGTTGACGTGTTAGACAAACCACCCGTAACGTGGGATCATAAAGATTTAGAAGTCCTTTACGAGAAAGCAAACAGTGTCTTCGAATTAAGTTTGAGATTTAAAAACCTAAAGATCAAAGCAGATTATATAGATCGCCAGCTAACTCGATTTATCGAAATCCTAAGATCAAGAAGAGAGATGAGACTCGAACTCATAATAATAATTTTAATTGCAATCGAAGTCATCATTTACTTATTCGAAATCATGAGAACTCCTTAAGACACAAATATCCAAGCACGCAAATTCAATGCGATATATTTGATGTGCGCTTCAATGACGAGACATTAGTTTTATATCTTTTAATAAGTACTGTTGATACCACTACGATTAATCCTGCTAGCGAGCGCTATTCTTGCTTCTATTGCTTAGGATCATATCATGGTTTTTTTAAATAGAATCATAATGTAAGATTTTTTTTCTTGAAGTATGCGTTAACTCAAGCTGTAAATTTCGTAGATTCCTTTTATGTTTAGCTAAGTGACGGCGTCGTGCCCTTATGCAGCGATCTATATGCTCAATTGGCTCTTGTATAAATTGTATACGATGATTTGCCCGTTTAGATTGACGTACCTTTGTAACAAGCTTAATTCTCTTCTGTTCTAATTTTGAAATTGCTTCTTCAGTATGTTTTATCTTGATATGTGTACTTGTGATGTTTCTTAAGATAAAAAATCTGTTTCTGAATCCCAGTATCATCGGAGAAATGTTTTTTCGATTAGATGTTATTGTGAGGGTTTTTGGGGATTTCAATCAACCTTACCTAGCAATATTCATGATCTAACTCCTGTTACAAATTCAAATTAGTGATGATTTTTATTTTTTCTGTTGAGGAGCATTAAGTGCTTAGATTGTATCTATGAATAATGATGGGGCGGGTTTTGATTTTCCATAGAATTTTTGATATGTTGTTATAAGAAGCTCTATGGCTTTTTCAATTTCTTTGAGATCTACGTCTTTCACCCTTATCGATAAACCATTCTCACTTAATCCCACATCTAGCTTCAATCATACATCACCTTAAATTTTTTCTTTATTGTGTCAAATGTATTGTCCATTTTTTTCAGAGCAGTAGAGTATTCTGTTCTTTCCATATTTTGTAGACTGGAAGTACCTCGGTATTTGCTACTCCTTTTATTTTTCTTATTTTTCCTACTATGATGTCACGGATCTCGTTATCTGATGATGCTCTTAACTTGATTAATAATTGTCCCTGAGTGTGAACTTCATGAACTTCTATGATATGACTATATTTGCTGATTTGTTCAGATACAATCTCAATGTATCCTGGATCCACTATTATTATGGCATAAGCTAGTGACCCTTTCCCGATGATTTCATTATTTAGTTCGACTGTAAAACGTTTGATAGCTCCTGATTTCTTCAATTTTCTAACTCTTTGATGAATTGTCCCATCTGTGACTCCGATCTTCTTGGCAATGTCAACGAACGGTTTAGAAGAATCTTCACTCAATATTCGTAAGATTTCGAGATCTGTCACATCCAGTTTAGTTTGGTTAGACATCCAAAATCCTCTTTATTTACCGTAAATATGTACCAACCGTAAATATAAGATATTCTTAATATATCATATTTATTAATGTGAAAAATATACTAAATAAGCTATATATATACGATAATCTTATATTTTAAATGCATGATCTGTCATAGATGTCTACGCAGAAGGAGAGGCGACTTTGATGGCATATTGGTATCATCCATACGCGGCTTACAGGTACCCAGCATATCCTGTGTGGCTAACATATTGCTATTGGACACCATAATAACCAAAAATGAGTGTAGATGAGAGCCTTGATATTTACCAATACTATAAAGGTGAATAGATATAATCGAAATAAGTGAGTTAATCACCTATATTCAACAGATCCTAACCCCTATCGCCATGATTTCTGGACTGGGACTTTTTTCTCTACTAGCGCAAAC
>JBAUBP010000256.1:0-16633 GCA_049676905.1 Bathyarchaeia archaeon | reverse complement strand
GATACAGAATTTGATGATGAGAATGACCCATCAATAGCGATGGCACCAAACGGAAATATAATAGTCACTTGGGACGTGGAAGGTAACACAGTATATTACTCGGTACTTGATTTAGCTGGGAACTTTGTTAAAAGTCCGACAGCCCTTAGTACTGGACCAAATGACAGAGATGCATGTGTAGCGGTTACACCGAATAATGTTGTTTTCGTTGTGTGGGAATCGTATGACGGCACTAGCACTGACGATATAGCATACGTCACTATGGATGTCAATGGTAATAATGTTAGCACAGAGAAGAGGATAACAGGAGTGACTGGAGGCATAGACGATCCGACAGTCGCTGCGTCCACCAAGAACAATGATGACGATAGGGTGGTTATTGTCTGGGAGGATAATGATGGAGCAAATGATCAGGTTGCCTTCACGATCTTGGACAGCAACGGAAACACATTAGTTGCTAAAAAGACGATCACAACAACCACACTATCGAATAATGAGATCAACGCAGCTATACTTCCCAATGGTAACACGGTCATAGTTTGGGAGGGCGACGGCACAAGCCCGTCTGATGATGTCGGTTATGCTATAATCGATAGTTCGGGAGGTTTAGTGATACCTGTTACTTTTCTGGCTCGTCCAAATAATATAGATTCCACTGGTGTTGCAGCTACTCCTGAGGGCAATAGTATAATCGTATGGGACGAGGAGGGTACTGGTGGAAATGATGATATATGGTACATGGTACTGGATTCTAACGGCAACATGATTAAATCAGTCAGTCAATTGACAGCATCTGATAAGGACGTAGATGAACCAGACGTAGCAGTTGATCAAACCGGTAAAGCAGTCATCATCTACGAGCAACCACTATCTCCAGACGACAGAATAGACTTTGCTATATTGAATTCTATTGGTAACAAGTTGGGTGGAGGGCAACTTACTGATGGAGTTCCTGACGATACACTTGATGGTGATGGAGGATGGAGACAGGTTGCAACTAGACCTGGCGGTCAAGCAGCTGTCGGTGGAGTAGTAGCTCCGGTAAACAAGTTAATGATTCTGGCACCTTACTTAGTATTGGCAGGATTAATCGCAGTAGTATCAACAGTCTACGTTATCAAGAAACGTAAAGACTAAACAGACTTCATTCTCTCTTAATCTTTTTCCATTCTATTTGCGAGCGTAGCGAGCATTTACTTTATTGTGTGTGTGTGTGTGCTATAGCTGGTGAGAGCATCTAAAATTGAACAATCAGATTTGGGTGATTGGTAGTTTATCCATGCGTTATTGAGGGGCAGTATCCCGTTGAATACACTAGTGAATTGGTGCGCGAATCCCACTCCCAGCATATCAAAATAAATCCATAGTAAGTTAAATTGCTAATTTCACTTACAACATAGTGCGCGCGTCATTCGTACAACCATTATTGCAAATTAAATCAGGAGTCACTTAATAATTTAATTACATACGGGCGGACCCATCAAAATAATTAAGTGTGTGCTTCAGGTGGTAAAATTTTTTTTTTACCTTAAGAGGGTTCTTGTGACGGTTTTCTCGGGAAATTTCTTGTCTCTTTAGTAGTGCTCAGAGTTATATATTCGGTAAAACCTAGTTCGCTTCTTGATTAAAGTTTCAACTCGGTGTATGGTGTACTGTTTTCCACCTAGTAGAGTGTGATAGTTCTGTTAGTTGTATGCCGAAGAAGAATTAATCTTATGGTGTGGCGGTCTCACAGATGAGTTATGCAATTCGAAGGCTGTTTAAACCGAAGAAAATCAATAAGCCAGAAGCCTTAGAGCTGAGCGATTTGTCAACTTGGCTTAACCAACACACAAGTCCTATGCTAGATAAATTCAAGCGTGAGACAAGAACAATTCTAGCAGACATTGACAAATCAATATTGAATATGAAAGTAACAGCGCAAAAATTAGCTTCCAGCAGTTCGGATCCTGAAAACCGAGGCCAAGAGAGATATATTATGCAATTTGCAGAAAATATTTTATCTTCACTAGATGAAATTCAACTTCCAGATGACTTGAGCTTTGATCATGTACAAGCAATGTATGAAAAACTGACAAAAGCCCTTAAAACTCCAAATCGTACGAGACAAAACAAAATTCTACGATTGCATTCTAGCTTCAAACCACTCGTCAAAGATTTTGATTCCGAATTCAAGAAACTATATGGACTATCCGTTAAGCTAGCGCAAGTCCTAAAAAATAGTGAGCCCCTTGCCCAACAGATTAAGGTGATTCGTAAAAATAATGAGAAGGCTGTTGAGATTCGAGAAAGACCGAAACAAATGAGAATAGAAATGGGCAAAGCTGAGGAACGGATAAAGCAACTAAATGCACAATTAGAAGAAGTGAATCTACAATTCAACAGAATGAGAGGTAGAGATGAGTTCAAGGAACTCGAAAAAGTACAGGCAGGGATTCAAGAGATTAAGATAAAACTGTCAAAATTTCTGGACCCTCTTAACAAGCCATTGCGGAAATTAGTCAAGTCAGTCAGTGAGGGGAGAGTTACACTACGCCCTGAAAGTATGGTCACCCTTCAACGCTTCGTTAAAGATCCCAACTGCGAAGTTCTTGAGAGTAATGACCTGACTCAGGTATCATTACTATTTCACGATGTGAAATATTTGCTTGAAGATGGCAAGATCACGTTAGATAAGAAAAAAGAAAGGAAAGTATTGAACGCAATTAAAATTGTACAGGATGGCTTTCTTGATAGGATTCGTCAAGAATTCGAAAATCTTAGACAAAAAGAGAGACAGCTTATGTTAACTTCTGAAGCTAGCGAGTTCGCTGAACATAACCAGAAATTAAAGCTCTCGAAAAGAGGGATCGAAACGGAGATTGCCGAGCTGGAGAAATCGAGAACAAGATTTGACATAAAAATATCCGAACTCCAAACTGAGCTTGAGGAGCTATTACATATAGTTGAGGATAGGATACGGACTTTACTTGGGGCGAATATTTCCATACTAGCTAAGTAAGCGCGCGCTATCGATGTGGTAGATCCTTAGAAACGAAAGTGAGCGCACGGTTTTGTCTTAAGTAGTTTTTTTGACTTTTCTCTCAGCCCTAACTGCTACCAATATAGCGGCCACAGCGATGATAGTAGCCACAATTGCCGTAATCTGAGAAATCGATAATCCTATCCCGCCCGTACTGATTGTTGGTTCTTTAGATGTTTGTTCGACTTGTGTTTCTTGGCGCATTCGCTGGGCTTCAGCTTTCATTCTTACTAGATGTTCTTTCATTGGTGCATATCCTTCCCAGTGCATGTAGTCTGCGCTTTCATGGAAGGCTCCCATGAACATCCGGTTATGCCATTTCTCAAGCATCAGATAGAGATCCTGCTCTATGGGTGTTGGCGAGTTATAGAAGGCTAACATGAATGGATAGTTGTACGGGTATGATTCAGGCTTCTCTATAACGCCCTCCTCATAGAGTTCGGCAACAATTCTAACACTCTCAGCCAGTAGATGTATAGATTCTTTTGTTACTCCTTCATAATGATTGAATTGGTGATCTACATATGTTTGTGAGTGGCAGCGATAGCAGATTTCCACCTCGCTTTCTATTATTTTATTGAATTCTTCATCTGAGAGTCTAGCAATTCTCAACTCTTTAACGACATCTAGTAGAACACCAGGCTCCCCTTCAGGTGTCAGGACAGCGAGACCTTTGAGTACTTCTGCATTATCTGCCGCCCATTCAGGATCATCTTTGAGAGGCCCTACATCAGGTCCGAGGACAGCATAGAAGCCATAAGAGTGATCGCTTCATGATTGCCTTTGTCCATGTGACATGTTACACAGACAGGAGACTCATTAGGCCATTCTTCATTGTGTGGATAATCCCAGACGAATTCATCTCCTCGAGTACTGTAGATTATGCCATGTTTTGAGCTCATGTACATCTCGTACGTTGGATGATCGAAACCCATGTGACAATTGCTACAAGCCTCAGGTTTTCTAGCTTCGATTATGGAGAAGGAATGTCGGGTGTGGCATGAATCACATTTTGATCCAGGAGTTGTTGCAACGCCTGGTGTATTTGGACCCCAGTTTGTTGTATTGCCTGAGGATCCTATTCGGTGGCAGTAACCGCAGCCTTTCCAAGTGATTGTCTCATCAAGCTCTAAAACACTTCTTGCTACAACATCCATCGAAAGCCAAGCAAGGTGATGCTTTCCTCTGTTGAATTGCTCAACCTGAGTTGAGTGACATGAGCTACATTGTTTACCCGTAGGCCAGATCAGGGCATCATGATCTGAACCGTGACATGAATCACAATAAACGGAAGACTGTCCATGTTTGCTTTGGTTCCATTGAACAAAAATGTTAGGTGTAATCTGTTTATGACAACCTAGACAATCTTCACCCGTGTATGTCGTTTGAGCTTCAACAAATAGAGGTTCTGAATTAAAGCAACATTCAGACTCAGTTTCAGTGGAAAAGGGTAAAACATAACTGGAAAAAATAATTTGGGAGACCAGTATCAAAATAGCTGTTACGGCTAAACATCTAAAAATTAGACTTCTGTTATGATTCCGCCAATTTCCACCCAACTTGAATGCCAATAAACATCCTCCAAGAAGAATTGGAAATAGAGCTAGCAGATTTGATGACTGGCCAAGAGTCGCTATATTACAGTTCAGACTGCAAAACATCTCATACATGATGTTTCTCAAACTGTGATCTAGAAAGAGCGATAGTGAAGCTAAAGATAAGATCACAGATGTGACCAGTAGAGTAGGTCTGTTCTGAAAGTTCAGAAGCTTCACCAGCATACGATGATTGGTGTCTTAAAGTTTAAAACTCTTGCTTAAAGAACGAGGTTAAAATATATCGTGCCCATGGGAACGCATCATGATTCAAAGAATATCTGCATGGTAGCTTTGAAGGGATTTAACAACTGATTTGCCCTCACGGTAGCTTGCGATTCCTTTGGCGGCAGCCAAGGCAGCTTGCAACGTTGTGATATATGGTATCCTATGTCGTATGGCTGCTTTGCGTATGTATGAATCGTCATGTATACTCATTTTTCCAGATGGAGTGTTAATGACGAGTTGAATATCGCCATTCTCTATGGTGTCAGTGATATTTGGTCTACCTTCGTGTTCTTTGAGTATTACCTGTGATTTGATGCCTTGACTATCTAGGAAAGTGTGTGTACCTACTGTGGCCCTAATATGGAATCCAAGGTCCGATAGTTGCCTTGCTACCTCTAATACTGCAGGGCGATCGTGTTCTGAAACAGTGATAAGAACAGTGCCCTCAGTTGGAAGTGGCAAAACTGCCTCCTGGGCTTTCCAAAAAGCTAAGCCAAATGAATTAGCGATGCCAAGTACTTCGCCTGTTGATTTCATTTCTGGTCCAAGCACTGGGTCTACTTCAGGAAATGCATTGAATGGAAAAACAGCTTCCTTTACTCCGAAATGTGGGATATGACGGTTCTTCAGATTGAGGTTTTTTAATTTTTTACCAAGCATAAGTTCTGTAGCTAAACGTGCCATTGGAATATTGCACACTTTGGAAACTAATGGAACTGTTCTAGAAGCACGTGGATTAGCCTCCAGTACATAAACAACATCTTTACAGATGGCATACTGGATGTTCATAACTCCGACAACTTTGAGTTCTTTGGCAATGCGTTTTGTATATTCTTCAATTGTATCAATATGTTTCTTGGTTAGACTTACTGGAGGTATGACGCATGCAGCATCGCCGGAATGGACACCAGCATACTCAATATGTTCCATTATAGCTGGAATGTAGACATCTTGTCCATCAGAAAGCGCATCAGCTTCAGTCTCAATAGCGTTTTCCAGGTATCGGTCAATGAGAATAGGCCTGTCTGGAGTGACCTCAACTGCTTCTGCAACATACATTCTCAATTCTTCTTCGTCGTGCACAATTTCCATTCCTCGTCCTCCTAGCACGTAGGATGGTCGAACCATGAGTGGGTAACCGATGCGTTTTGCCACAACGAGAGCTTCATCCAGACTGCTAGCGGTACCTGATTCCGGCATGGGAATTTCATATTTTTTCATCATCTGACTGAACCGGCCACGGTCGGAAGCGATATCTATAGAGTTGACTGTCGTACCCAAAATGTTGACTCCGACTTCTTCAAGTTCTGCCGCAATGTTAAGCGGGGTCTGACCGCCAAATTGAACTATAACTCCAAGAGGTTTCTCCTTTTGATAGATGCTCACCACATCTTCAACAGTTAGTGGTTCGAAGTAGAGTTTATCTGATGTATCATAATCGGTTGAGACAGTTTCTGGATTGCAGTTGACCATGATAGTCTCGTATTCTAAATCGCGTAAGGCGAAGGCAGCATGAACACAGCAATAGTCAAATTCAATGCCTTGCCCGATACGATTTGGACCGCCACCAAGAACCATGACTTTGGGTCTTTCAGTAACTGTGATACGATCTGATCCATTGTATGTAGAATAGTAATATCTAGCGTCTTCAGCGCCACTTACCGGTACGAAGTCCCATGCTTCTGTAACACTTAGTTTCGTACGACTATCACGGATTTCCTTTTCTTTGACTCCGAGTAGCTTTGCCAAATATTTATCCGCGAAACCGTCCTTCTTCGCGTTTATTAGTAGCTCATTAGGTAATTTCTTACCTTTGTATTTGAGAATCTTTTCTTCTAGTTCTACTAGCTCTTTCATCTGTTGAATGAACCAAGGTTTGATGTAGGTTTTGCGATAAAGATCTTGGATATCAGCGCCTTTGCGTAGCGCTTCATACATGATAAACTGACGCTCGCTGGTTGGATAGGTAAGATTTTTCATTAATTCATCCAGTGATTTCTCATTGAAGTCTTTGGCAAAACCAAGTCCAAAACGTCCATTTTCCAATGAGCGAATAGACTTTTGAAAAGCTTCTTTGTAATTTTTACCTATACTCATAACTTCGCCAACAGCACGCATCTGTGTTCCCAATCGATCTTCAGCATCACGAAACTTTTCAAAGGCCCACCGAGCGAACTTAACTACAACATAATCACCGTAAGGTGTGTATTTTTCTAAAGTACCATATCGCCAATACGGAATCTCATCAAGAGTTAATCCTGCCGCTAATTTAGCTGATATTAGTGCAATTGGAAAACCAGTAGCTTTTGAAGCGAGGGCTGAGGATCTGGATGTTCTCGGATTTATTTCGATTATAACTATGCGACCTGTTTTTGGATCATGGGCAAACTGAATATTTGTTCCGCCAATTACGCCAATTTTTTCAACCACTTTATAGGAAAGCTGCTGAAGGCGATCTTGTAGATCTTGATCAATGGTTAACATTGGTGCCGTGCAATAGGAATCACCCGTGTGTACGCCCATAGCATCCACATTTTCTATGAAACATACTGTTATCATCTGGTTCTTCGAATCGCGAATTACCTCCAGTTCAAGTTCTTCCCATCCTTCGACTGATTCCTCAATAAGCACTTGTCCAATCAAACTTGCCTTGATACCACGATTGGCTACTGTCCTCAATTCTTCAATATTATAAACGAGACCACCACCAGTACCACCCATAGTGTAAGCTGGGCGCACTACAACTGGATACCCTAGCTTTCCTGCAATTTCCTCAGACTCTTCCACACTATAAGTAATCTTACTCTGAGGCATTTCAATACCCAATTCCGTCATAGTCTGTTTAAAAGCTAGCCTGTCTTCACCTCGCATAATAGCATCAGGCTCAACTCCAATGACTTTTACATTATATTTTTCGAGAGCACCACATTTAGCAAGACTTAAACTCAGGTTCAGGCCAGTCTGGCCTCCAAGGTTTGGAAGTATTGCATCCGGTCGCTCTTTTTCAATAATTTTTATCATGGTTTCCAGATTGAGTGGTTCGATATAGGTGGCATCAGCCGTAGCGGGATCAGTCATGATTGTTGCTGGATTTGAGTTAACAAGAACAATCTCGTAACCTAAAGATCGTAAAGCTTTGCATGCTTGTGTTCCAGAGTAATCAAATTCACATGCTTGTCCGATTACAATGGGTCCGGATCCAATAATCATTATCTTATGAATGTCGCTTCGTCTCGTCATACGCATTCCTTCATCTAATGTTCTGACTACATACTTGAAATGTTATGTTAGCATCCAAACATCCTTACTATATTATTAGAATATTCTATTTGGTCAGTAAGTGCGCTATCTGGCGATAATTGTGGTTTAAGGTTACCATAAACAGTGTGCACATCATTCTTTTCGTCAATAATATTGGTCAAAGCATATGTAGCGCGCGCTAACTATGGGTAATTCTGAAAAACAACTGAATATAATTAGTCCACCGAATGAGAGTATGCTAAAAATGATGTCTGACATGATGAATAGAATAAATGGATTTGCGATTGAACTAGTAGATCTAAAAAAGATATTCATCATGGGGAAAATGGTCAAGGTTCACGCTTTACGCGGTGTTAACTTGAAGGTTAGGAATGGTGAGATAGTCTCTATTGTTGGGCCTTCAGGTAGCGGAAAATCTACTATACTCAATTTGCTGGGTGCCTTAGATAGACCTACTAGCGGAAAGATAATCATTGATGGGATAAATATTGCAAGGCTCAAGGATGAGTCCTTATCTAGATTTCGTAACAGAAAGATTGGGTTCATTTTTCAATCCTATAATCTGATCAACCGATCAACAGTTGCAAAGAATGTTGAGTTGCCTGCAATAATAAGAGGAATTCCAAGGACTATCAGAAGGCGACGTGCCAATGAATTGCTTGATATGGTTGGTTTACGTGGGAAAGCCAATAGAAAGCCTACAGAGCTCAGCGGAGGAGAACAACAGAGGGTTGCAATAGCGAGAGCACTTATCAATGAACCTACTTTCATTCTTGCTGATGAGCCTACTGGAAACCTTGACAGTAAAACTGGTCAGGAGATAGGAAATCTTCTCCTTAGAGTGAATGAGGAGAGAAAAGCAACAATTGTAATAGTCACTCACAACGTTGAGTTGGCTGAAAAGTCAGAGCGAATTCTACACCTCAGAGACGGTATTGTAGAAAAAGAGACACCCGGACTAGTTTTCCACAATACCTCTATTGATAAGAATAGTGGGTCTGCCAAATCGATTAATGAATATCAGGAGAAATAGAAGAAATCATGACGAGCGTTTTTGAACTGATCGGATTATCATTTGCTGCCCTCAAAGAACGAAAGCTGAGATCAGGTCTTACAATAATGATGGTAATTATAGGAGCAGCGTTGATGACTTCTGTACATGGTCTTGGCGGAGGCATGGACAATTTTATCACCGAACAATTTGGATCGCTGGGTGCAAATGTCTTAATTGTTACTCCCTCAGGAGGCGGAGGCGGTTTTGGTAGACCGCAATCTTCCAGTACTACGATGAAACTTACGTCTGGCACTGTTCAAACAATTGAGAAGATTCATGGTGTAACATATGCAGTTCCTTATGTTTCTGGTGTTGCATCTTTGAAGTCAGCAGGTGAAGAGAAAACCATGAGCGTAGTTGGAATAGATCAAAACAAGTTAAAGTATATTTCCCCAAAGATCAGTCTTGAGTCAGGATCATATGTGTCGACTCAGGATTCCATAGGCATATTGTTGGGTTATAACGTGGCTCATCCATCAGATCTAGACAGGCCGTTTGCAAAGAGAGGCCAAACAATATCGATCGAATACACGACAGTAGAAACTGAAATGGGAACCGAAAAAACTGTAACTGAAACAAAGAGTTTTCAAGTGAAAGGAATAATCGAGGAGCTAGGCAACCTTCAGATCGACAATCAAGCATATATTTCACCATCAGCAGCCAATGCTTTATTCGATAAAGGTGGATCCTACAATGGCATCTATGCAATTACTAGAGATCCTGAAGAGAATGATGCTGTAGAAGAGAGTATTAGAAAGATCTATGGAAAAAATATAGGAGTTACCTCACCCAAGGCAATAACAAGTACTATACAGGAGTCTCTTGGAGCCTTCACTGGATTCATATCAGCAATAGCTGGAGTGTCAATGTTTGTTGGAGCCGTCGGAATAATTACTACACTCTATACATCTGTTATGGAAAGAACTCGTGAAATTGGTTTGTTGAAGGCTCTAGGATGTGGAAAAAGAAACATACTTTTCATGTTTCTCTCAGAATCTATGACAATCGGTTTCATCGGCGGATTATTGGGACTACTGCTCGGTCTTGGCGGAGCTTATGCCTTGATTGCTATCATGCCTTTTGGAAGAGGCGGAATGTCCTTCACTCCTTATTTTGTACCGATGAATCTTATACAGATATTTATCCTATCGTTTACGCTTAGCATTGTAGCAGGACTATATCCTGCTTGGCGAGCATCTAAACTCACTCCAATTGAGGCTTTAAGAAAAGAGTAAGAGGAATTAAAATTGACAAACTTAAAACATATGAACTTGATTTGTGTGATCTTTCTAGTTCTCTCAATATCTCTTGTTAATCTGACAACAGATGTTGCAGGACAGCAAACGAGATTAGAGGTTACGGGAGAGCCTACAACCCTGAATGCAGGATTTAACACAACTGTCATCATTACCATCTTTAACGAGTTTGAACCGATATATGACGTCGATGTCAGCGTTAGCTTTCCAGAATCCCAGACGACTACGGTCTCACCTGTGGTAATTGGTGCCAGTAATTGGAAATTTGAAAGAATAGGCATGGGGGAAAACGTCACGATCAAACCTCTAATCTTTGTGACCGAGAGCGCTGCAGGGAACGCATATCCTGCAGATATTTCAATATCATACACCAGGCTTGGTTATATTTCCCCATCTTCTGAGACTCATACAATAGGATTCTATGCAAAAGGACAGATAATCATAATAGCTTACGATTTCATCGTTGAGATTGAACCTGCATATGAAGGCAACGAAAGAACAAGAGATAGTGTTTTTGCAGGATCTACGATTACCGTAACTGGAAGTTTATTAAATAAGGGAAATGTTCCAGCCATGTTTACAAATGTTACAATAATTCCAAACCCAATTCTAATCTTACAACCTGAAAGCACCAGTTATCTAGGCGAAGTCGACCCAAACTCTCCGGCCCCATTCACATTAGAAGCGAAAACAAGTCCACATGCTGAAGATGGAAATCATACAATTCTAATAAAAGTCGAATACCAAGACCCAGAATCAAAGACACACTCACTTGAAAAAGAGTTAACGGTTTACATCTTCAAAACACAAATACAAGAATCCCCGAGCACCTCTGAAAAGATAATTGGAATCATAAGGCAGAATCTCCTTTTCGTGATAATCGGCATAATCATTTTCATTTTCTTAGTAGCTCTACTGATAAAGAGGCTATCCAAAAGGGGCGTTGAGTCAGAAGAGTTTCCGGCCTAATTCTCTAACATCTTCATAAAGCTGGAGGAGTATTGTTTTGTTGGTCTTAAAGAAAAGATCTTTTACTCTTCTACTCCTCCTTGCACTTATCCAAATATCGTTAGTAAATGCTTTCGACACTGTCGATGTTTCTCCCGGTAAATACGATTACAAGTTAGGTGAAGGCTTTCCAAATGAAGATATTGTGAAGCTAAACTATCCTAACAGTACTATCTTAACAAATTCTACTGGTGAGCTGCTTTTCAATGTGACCTTAACAACATACAACTACACTAGCGAAGAAGACACAGATACTATTCGAAAGTCCATATCCATCTATATCCCTCCAGAATTCACTATAAATAATGGAGTCGAATCAGTATGGACAAGCTATACCAATGACTACAGATCATCAAGCATATCTCTTTTCAACGCCTTCTCAAATGATCCTATAGCTCCCAACTGGTCAATTCTAAGCATCTCTAATCTTAATATAACAAAATCCCATGAGGATGTAAAGAATAGAGTATTCATCGAAAACAAGACACAATACATCAGAATATTCAACGTAACTTCGCCAGAAGTAGCTGGAAGATATTTTTTCAAAGTCTTCATCAATATTAGAGGAAGGACGTACTCCATAGGCTCTAACAATTTTCCAACAATAGTTGTAAGCGCAGCTCTAAATCCCTCTTATGTTTCAGGCACAATTAGATATGGAGATTTAGGTAAACCTGATCTATATGGGAAACCATTAGACTCCACAGTCCATCCGGATGGTACAGTACTCCTGCCTGAAGGATACGGCGGTAAAATATATGCTGAAGGAACAACCGCTGAAGGAAAAAAAATTCAGGCCCAAGCATATTTCAACTCCACCGCTGGTAAATACACACTCTATGGACTAGCAGCAGCCACATACAACATTACTGTTCATGCCGCTGGATATTATCCTAAAAACTTCTGGTATGCAGTGAATGTTGCCCCAGATCAAGGTGTAGAACACCTAGATTTCTACATTAACGAAGGAGTAAATGTCACTGGGACAGTATTTTCCAAATGCCAATTTGAGAAAACTCCTTGGGGATATGCTCATAATATAACCGGTTTCCAAGTTAGGCGGGTAATAAAAATTGATGTCACCGACATCAATGAAAATATTGTTGCAAGCTCTCCCTTGAAACTCTTTGATAAAACGCTTCTAATTTTCAGACCGCGAGATACTCTTGACCCTACAAGTGACCATTATGATTTCTCAATTAAGCGAGAAGTCTTATTTGATGGGCACATACCCCAAGATTATGCAAACTACACGTCCGGCCTCCCGCCTGGAGATTATTATGTCAAAGCACACGTCGCAAAATATGTTCAATTTAAACCTACAATAGTCCATTTCGGAAACAGCACAAGAGAGAGTCATGTTATCTTCGACCTGCAAAGAACAAGTCACTTCAAGATTACTGTCCATTTCCAAAATGAACAAGGCGAGAACGCTGCACCCACAACTATAGGTGGATATCTTTATCTTGAAGTGTTAGATGCAACCGGGGCAGTTGTTGGTTTTAATGTTTCCAAGGTCCCCATAGGATCTAGCAGCTTCACCATGCAGGTAGAAGGTATTGACATCTGGAACAGACTCAGTTCTGATCAGAGTAAGCGTACAGCATGGGTCTATTCATTTGATAGAGGACTACTTCCTGGAACATACAAAATCAATGCGTTACTCATGAATCGAACCATGGATTTCATAGTAATGAATTCCCTGATAATCGGTTCTCCAGAGTTAAGAGCAGTCTATCCTACAACTGCTGAACCTCTCACTTCAGCCTTTTCAGCTCGAACACTTGAGTCAACTAATAGAGAGACTCCCTTATACTTCCAACTTATGATTATCGAAGCATCAATTGGAGAATCCTGTGATAGCGCTGTTGAATTAAGTTTTGCAATTGTCTTGGGGGGCGGATTTGATATCGCTATTTATTCGGTTGACTGGCAGATACCGCCAATACCTAAAGAGTGGGAACATATTAGCTCAGAAATCCGAATAGATATCTTAAACTCCAAAAATGATCTAATAGACACTATCTACGCCACTCAACCATCAATAGGCAAAAGTGTTTCGATTTCAACCTTTGGTGAGATTCAATGGGAGGATGAAACCAAATTCTTTGGAAGGGCGCTCGGACTAAAATCTGACTCATACATTTTGAGGCTATATACACTGGGATATCTGCAAGATCAAAATGGTCCTCCTACAATGATTCATGTAACTTTTGGCGCATTGAGTGATACCCCAATATATCTCCATAGAGGCTCGAAAATAGATTTAATATTGAAATTCAAAACTGAACAAAATTTCGCAACAATTGATAACAAGTTGCTTTATGCACGGCCAATCAACAATATTGACGCGACCCCAGTTAGAGTCGAGGTTTTTAATGAATTCGGAGAATTTGTTGCAGCCAATATAACCTATGTCCCCAGAAACAGCGCTGATGTCCAAGTTACAATTTATGGATTTGATGACTACTATGGAAACCCACGACTACTTTGGACGAATTTCTATGATGCAACAGATGGTAACAGAAGGCTCAATTCAGGTTTAGACGTGGGTAAATACCAGATAAGGGCAAGCATACCCGGTTACTATCAGCATGGATTTCTGACAGCAGAAATTAATTCACCCAACCTCAGGGTAGTGCAAGTGATAGGTAGTCTGGAAAGGCTAGGATATTTGTCAGGAAATGTGACGTGGGCTAATTGGTTAAGAACACGTCAGCGTCAACCACTCTCTTGGACAAGCATAACAGCTTATCAGGGTAACAGTGAAATATTCACGTATTCTTTAGATGGATTTTATGAGGCTTGGCTTACAGCTGGAACATATGATTTTGGAGTATATCATCCAAGACTCCGAACCCAACATCTTCCATACGGTTTACATGTTAGCTGGGGATCATGTTCATCCATAAATTTCTACATGCCTTCAGAAACTATCCCTTATGAAGAAGAATCGATCCCAGAATATGAAAACACTTCATTGCTGCCACTTATGGCAATCATCTTTTTTTTAGTTTTGATGTTGACGGGGCGTTTTAAGCTATTGAAAGTGGGTGGTCTTCGTGGGACGCGCGCGCTATGT
Organism: Bathyarchaeia archaeon; assembly: GCA_049676905.1. Lineage (GTDB taxonomy): Archaea > Thermoproteota > Bathyarchaeia > 40CM-2-53-6 > RBG-13-38-9 > RBG-13-38-9. The sequence continues at coordinate 2,127 of JBAUBP010000256.1, read as the reverse complement.
TGTTAGTGACTCATATTCTTTTTTGTTCAAGGAGTACTTCATATGCTTTCCTTATGCTTTGCTCCAAGTTGACTTTTACACCAAGCTCTGATAATGTCAATCCGAAACATGTAATCAGCTTTATGATATGATCTGGCGATATCTGCAAATCGTTTATGGTTCCAAAATGTAATGCGTCCTGGCGGTAAGCTTCTGGAATCACTGAAAGATGGTATCTTTCTCCCATTATTCTTTCTATGTCATCTGGATTGACCCCTGAAGGGTAGTATAATGTTGTTACTACATCGCTGCAGAATTTGTTTGGTGATGTGCAGCCGTCACATTTGGAGCAGTCTGGAAAGAGTTCCAGTCCTAATTCAATCAAACTTGTTCTTAAGGCAAGAGCAGCAATTTCATGAAGCTTGTATGCTTCTTTAATTCCCATTGACAGAATCCATTCGAGAGTGTTTCTTACTGCATGAATAACTATAGTCGGTAGAGGCGGTTCACATTCTTTTGGTATTTTTTCTTTCCACGGAAGGAGATTGTTGTAGAGACCTAAGATTGGTTCCTTTCTTTTTTGAATAACGTCCATGCCTCTGTCACTGACTGTTACGAATGCAAGACCCACAGGAGCGGCTATACATTTATGAGAACCTGAAAAGCAGAAATCTGCTCCCCAATCATCAACCTTGACTTCCATGCCTCCAAATGATGTGGCACAATCAACAATAAACAAAGCATCAGACTCTTTCCTAACGATTTCCCCAATCTTAGAGATGTTATTGACAATCCCTGTATCGGTTTCTACGTGAACTACTGCAACCGCTTTCAAATCACTATTTCTTTCTAAGAATTCTTTTACTTTATCTGGATTTATTGGAAGTCGATGATTTTCCTCATAGACTATCGGTTTCCCCTTGTAAGATTCAATAACTTTTGGATAATAGTTTCCCCAATAACCATTTGATAGGACAAGAACCTTCTCTCCAGGTTCAATTGCATTGCTTACTATAGCATCGAAGGCTAATCTCATGGAGCCTGTGAGGCAAACTACGGGGTTTTTTGTTTGAAAAACTTGTTTCAACATTTCTTTTGTTTCATCAAAATATTGGTGAAATTCTTTTGTGTGGAGGTTGAAACGTCCAATCATGGATCTAATCGTCTTGGCGTCTGTATCCGAAACTCCTGGTAAGGCATTTACATATCTATCAAAAAAATTATCTCTTGGCATAGAAATATTCCTCGGATTCTTTGTGCCAGATGGTTTTTCTTGTATATCAAGATAAGCATTAAAACAATGTTCAAGCGCGTGCTAGTGATTTCTTATTTGAAGATGTTTTCTGTTTCCAAATATATTGAATGGATACATTACTAGAAAGGACGCTATTAATGATAACCCAGCCATAAAAAAGAAAATATGGTAATTGTTGTCTGTAACATCTAAAATATAACCTGCCCCCAAGGGACCAAAAATTATAGCCAAATTCAGGAAAGTGTTCATAACACCGAAACCTAAAGCTCCTCTCTCAGATCCTACTATGCGTCCAGCAAGAGCGAACGCGGCGGGTGGAACGAAAGAAACGCAAAGTCCTAAGATGAACGCTACTGGAAAGAAATAGTTTGTTGGTAAATAAGGAAATACTAGAAAAATGAAGAATATTGAGAGACAAGAGTAAAAGATCAAACGTTTTCTATCTCCCAATTTATCTGAGATCAAACCTGTTAGAGGTTGCATGAAAGCACCAAACATTAGCATACTTGCCAGAAGATCTGAAAGACTTTCGCTGAGATCATAATATCTTATGAAAATCGTTTTACCCCATGTAGTATACACCAAGGCTGCCATGTTGAATAAAGCCCAAGATAACCCAAGGATCCAAATTTGATTATTCTTAAGGGGCTTAAAGCTAAAACTCGGAGCGATTTTTTCACGATTTTCTTTCGTCAATATTATGCAAGCTAAAAAAGCTATGATGTACACTATCACAGTAATCATAATGGAAAATCTCCAACCATAATGATTCGCAAAAAAACCGAGACTGTTAAAAGCTGCCGCTGTTGCTGCGGGCATACAAAAACCGAATACCCCCATAGCGAATCCGAGCTTGGATTTTTCGAACCATTGAAAAAGAAGTGTTGATGAAG
>JBAUBP010000255.1:0-5356 GCA_049676905.1 Bathyarchaeia archaeon | reverse complement strand
CAGATTCAGCTATTTCTGCGAGTGTTGTCATGGGTCCTATCTTGACGCCTCCACCTTCTGAGGTAATTCCACTCATGTCAGGTATTCCTTTTATACAGACTAGAGTTTCTGGAGGGGTCAAATACCTCTTCTTCATTATGTCTAGAAGTGCAGTTCCACCAGCAATAACTTTGCCTTTTTCACCGGCAGTGTTCAGTGCTTCACATGCTTCTTGAATAGTCTTGGGGGTGTAGTATGCGAATTTTGGCATAAATTTTAGAGACATATTTTTTTCATCTCCTATGCTTTTCCTAATGCTTTCAGTATATCACCGCGTGTGATTGGCGCTTTCTTGAATCTAACTCCCAATGCATCAGTTAATGCATTGGCTATGGCCGATTGGCAGTTGACAATTGTTGATTCGGACAATCCTTTGCCTCCACCGTAGACTCCCCAGACAGATGGCCACGGTTCTTCGATTCCTTGGCATTCTACTTTGCCTGGATTTCCTACATGGTCAACTTCTGTGCCTCCTGGTTGGCATGGTACATCCAGTGCTCCTGGCCATTTGTACTCGAGGTGTGTAGTGTTTAGTAACAGCCCATTTGATTGGTCTTGGATCATTTCCGTATATAGTCCACATCCCATGTAGTTGTTGGTCATTTCATATTGCTGGTCACATGCCCAAACATTTAGTGGTCTACAGTCAGATACGTTCGCTACTTTCTCTATTATGACTTCTCCTGTATCTGTGTTGACCCTGAGATCGATTCCAGTACCAGTGTGCATGTATAGCATATTCAATCTGTACCATTGTGGATTGTCACATTTCATTGTGTTGATGTCTTCCACATCTAATGGTAGATGTGTCTCACCAGTTCCTAAAATGAATGGCTGTGTTCCTTTCATACATTGTGCCCATGGAATTGATTCTTCAGGCTTGCCCTTGACGAAGATGACTCCATCTTTTGTGTCAAGATCTTCTGGTTTTGCTCCTAGTATTGGGGCTGCTGCCGCCAACAATTTTTGTAAAGCGTCTTCACAGGCAAACTTGGTCGCTCCACCTGCTACGTATGCTTGCTGGTTTGCATATGCAGAGCCAGTGAATGGTGTATGGTCTGTATCTATATCTGTTACGATGCAGTTTTCTGGTGGTATCTTCAACACGTCAGCAGCTATTAGTGATATTGTTGTGTTTATTTGAGTTCCAAGGTCATGGACGCTAGCGAATATCTCACAACCTGGATCAGCATTCACTCTTACATGTGCGAGTGGTTTCTCAACTAGCGGATTAATGTAGACGTTTCCTATGTCGATTGCGCGTCCTCTCTTCCATGGTCCGCTTGTAGATGCTTTTGGTTTGTCCCATCCAATTAATTCAGCTGCTCTAGTTATTGCTCCTGCGGCTCCGTTGCCGTTTACTATCTCATCTGTGACGGCTATCTCTCCGTTTACGTTGAGGTTCATACGTTTGAATTCTAATTTATCCATTCCTATCTTTTCTGCAAGCTCATCCATTACCTGATTTACCGCGAAACAGACCTCTTGATGTGCAAATGTATGCATATTCTGCATTGGTGTTTCATTTGTATAGGCTGCGAAGCTATCGTAATTGAAGTTCGGGAGCCTCCACTGTGGAAATTGGAATATTGCGTTCCTAACTACTCCAGCGCCAAATCTTCCATAGCCTCCATTGGCTTCATATACTGTGAATTCACCTGATGTTAAGGTTCCATCATTCTTGCATCCAAACTTGGCGTAGAATATCCAACGTGGCCTAGAAGTTATTCTGGTACAATCATCTCTTGTTAACATAAATTTGACAGGTCTTCCGGTTTTCATTGTAAGCCAGCCACCACGAGATGCTGCGTGGACATAGCTTCTGTTTCCATATGCTCCAGCGATCCTGCGGGGCATTTTGCATCTGACTTTACTCATTGGAACATTCATTACACCAGAAAATACTGGTTCATGAGTCTGCCATATAGATTGAGATTCTACAATTGCAACTATTCTGCCATCATTATCGATGTAAGTAATGGATGCATTTGGACCAGCTGTAGCGTGAGTTACTCTTTTACATTCAAATCTTCCTTCTACGATTGCGTCAGCTTCTGCGAATCCTTTTTCCACATCGCCATGTCTTCCTTTTGTTGCATTAATTAATTGTGGCCTTTCATCATAGAATCTTGATGCTAGTAGCTTGGGTTCATGGATTGGAATTGGATCTTCACTAGCTTGCTTCTCCACATCAAGTGCTACTGGAAGCTCCTCATATTCTACCTTAATCTTTTCTAAAGCTTCTTCAGCGATTTCAGGTGTCTCGGCTGCTACAAGAGCCACTGGTTCCCCATAATACATTACTTTTCCTCTTGCCATAATGGGTTCGTCGCCGAACATTCTGACATCAGGAACATCATCTGAAGTGATAACTGAATGAACGCCTGACATGGCTTTCGCTGCACTTGTATCTATACTTCTAATTCTTGCATGCGCCACCGTGGAATTCTTCATTCTACCATAGAGCATACCTGACATTTCCATGTCATGAATGTACTGCAGCGAACCTGTGACAATACCCAGTGCATCATTATTCCAAGTTGTACGAACACCTATGTGTTTAAAACCTTCAGGCTTTCCCGGCCATTTATATTCTGTTATTGATTCTACCATTTACTTGTACACCTCCTTACATCATTCCGGCTGCAGCTTTAATTGCTCTAACCGGACCAACATATCCTGTGCATCTGCAAAGGTTTCCCGAGATAGCTACTTTTATCTCGTCGTCAGTAGGGCTTGAATTTTTGTCAAGTAAAGCCTTTCCTGACATGATAATTCCTGGTATGCAATATCCACATGAGTAGCCGTGTTTGTCTATGAATGCCTGCTGTATCGGATGAAGAGTTTCACCCTGAGCAAGACCTTCAATTGTTTGAATGTCGTTTCCATCTTGTCTAATGGCTAAAGACATACATGCTAATGCGCTTTTTCCATTGATTATTACTGTGCATGCTCCACAATCCCCATAGTCACAAGTTAACTTTGTTCCAGTGAGTCTCATTTTGTCTCTCAAAACATACAATAATGTCCAATTGGATTGTACTTCCATACTTATTGGTGTACCATTAACCGTCATTGAAACAGTTCTCTTACCCGCTACAACTTCTTCAACACCAGTTGGTGGTGCTGTTGGTGCTGTTGGGGGCTGCATCATCTGTGTTGCGCCGTATGTTGCTGCTGCTCCGACTACGACTCCTGCGACTGCGCCTTGAATAAATCCTCTTCTGGATACTCCAGGCTTTGCTTCTTTCTTTTCTTCAGTCTTCTTTTCTTCAGTCATTTTTACGTTTTCCTCGCTCTTTTTTTCAAATTCTCCCATTTTTGCCATAATGGCAAGCTTCTGAATCGTCGTCAAAGGAATATAACGGTTGCCGTAATACGAATCGTTTTTATATTCTGAGCGTGCGCGCTTCGAAGGAAAAGATAGCGTTGATGGTTTCCCACACATTAATAGTAAATGTTAATGATTACAATTATTTATGCTAAAAATTGTAGATAAATTTTGTAGTACTACTAAGACAAGTTGATCAGAAATGAAGTGATAAGTTTGCCGTCTGAGAAATCTTTTTAATTGTTACTGGAGTAGACTTCGAAAAGTATCATAAAAGAAGTGACTCTTACTTGCAGGATACAGAGAAGCTAATATCAGATCTGAAAGACGCTTTTGTAAATATTGATTCAGCACAAGTTAATGAATTACTTAAACAAGCAATTGAATCAGGAATCTCCCCTAAAACAATTATTGAGAAAGCAATTCGTCAAGGTGCTGATGAAGTAGGAAAAAAATATGAAGCATGCGAATATTTCCTTCCTGAACTTGTAATGTCAGGAGAAATGATGAAAGAAGCAATCACCTTTCTGAAACCAAAAATGCAGGCCGAAGGCATTACTTCAAGTGGCAAAATCATTTTTGGAACAGTAAAAGGAGATCTGCATGATGTTGGAAAAAACATCGTTATCTCAATGCTGGTTGTAGCAGGATTTGATGTTACAGATCTAGGAGTAGATGTTCCTCCAGAAAAATTTATTTCAGAAGTAGAAATAAAGACACCAAATATACTCTGCATGTCTTCACTTTTGACTCACACAATGCCAGAATTAGATAATGTAATGGAGATATTGAAGAAAGAAGGACTTAGAGAAAAAGTGAAAGTCATGGTTGGAGGAAGACCTGTTACAAAGGATTATGCTGATAACATTAAAGCAGATTCTTACGGAAAAGATGCTTACGAAGCAGTTGAGGAAGCAAAGAGACTGATGGCTGTAAAATAGGCAGACTATGACTAGGCGTTTCAGATGACACCTCGCGATAGACTTATGATTGCTGCTCAACTAAACGAGCCTGATCAAGTCCCTGTCACATTTCTTCGCAGTTCATATGATGCAACGAGAATTGGAATGAATGTCAAGGAATATATCTTTGACTACAAGAAAAAACTTAACGCCCAGATAAAATTGCATGAAAGATTTCCAGATTGTGCATTTGTACCTAGTATCTATCCTGACTTTGGAATAGTAGCTGAGGCTTCAGGTTTCGGTGCTGAAATTATCTACTATGAAAAAGAACCACCTATGAATCACACAATAATAAATGAAGTTGAGCAGATAGATAATCTCAAGGTTCCGGATCCTCATACAGATGGATTACTTCCGAAGGTTCTAGAGGCTTACAAATATCTTATAGAAAATACTCCTTCACAATATCAAGTTGATCCATCTGCAATTAGAGGCCCAATGGATCTAGCTACTGCAATTAGAGGAGTTGCTCCATTTCTATCAGATATGTATAGAAATCCAGAATATGTGCACAAATTAATGGATATTACAACACAAACAGAAATAAATTTCATGAAAGCTATGGATGAAATTTCTGGAGGAACTGAAATCATATTCATGTGTGATGATATACCAGGATTAATATCACCGAAATTTTTTAATGAATTTGCACTACCTTACATGAAAAAAATCTTTGATTCATTCAAGGGAAAAGTCAAATTCTATCATAATTGTAAAGGTTCAATGCATATACTAGAACCACTCGTCGAAACAGGTTTTCAAGTGTTTAACTTCAGTTTTGAAAATGATCTTGAAGAGACAAAAAATAGAATAGGTCAAAAAGTGTGTCTCATGGGTAATGTTGAGCCGATAGGTATATTCCGTACAGCAAAACCTCAGGAAATCGAGGATATCTGTAAACGTCAAATAGAAATAGCTGCCCCAAGAGGAGGATATACGCTTTCAGTTGGAGCTGCTGTATATGGTCCAGACTCTAGTATGCAAGCAATGATAAGTGCTGCCCAAAAGTATGGAAAATATC
>JBAUBP010000254.1:0-9225 GCA_049676905.1 Bathyarchaeia archaeon | reverse complement strand
ATTCGTGATAGTATATTTGATTGGCATTTTAACGGGATTATATGAGCCTATACCAATATTATTGATATTGGGTTTAGTATTCACGATAACTGGTTTAGCAAATTATAAAAAATGGGGACAATCACGTAGACTATTAACAGAAAGTGAGAGAAAGACTCGAATCACTGCAATTACTATAGGCTTGGCTATTCTCTTGATTCTAGGCGCAATTTTTTTCATTCTTGCTGGATACTTTTAATGATTTTTTGATGACCACCAAAACCTAATGAAAATTTGTAAGTAGGTTGAAGTGAGAATTGACTGAATGTTGTGTCAGATGTCCCAAGTGTGGTAAGAATACGCTTACTTTAGACCATATGGATGAATATTTCAAGTGTAAAAATTGTGGATATAAAGAACCTCATGAAACGGGTTAAGGTAAATATCTGGCACTCACTCTCAGATGTATACTAAAGGTGATGCATATTCCGGAACATGAGCATGATCATCTCTTAGGCAAAGAAAGCCCGCATAATCATATCATGCAATTAACATGTCTGATAGTCTTCATCATTATTTCGGTCTTGGATTCTTTTGTGTTCAAGTTCTCAGTAGGAATTACAGGTTATGTATCATTGTGGATTCGTCTAATAATGGCTCTAGCTCTAATCCTTATTGGGATCACAATAATGCGTTCTGCTGAAAAAATGCTTTTTCATGAAACGCAGTCGAGCGTAATAGATAGAGGTCTCTTTGCATATGTCAGACATCCCTTGTACCTTGGAATACTTCTAATCTATCTTGGATTCGTTCTCGGAAGTTTTTCGATATTATCCTTCGTGGCATTCGTATTGATTTTCTTTATGTATAATTATTTGGCTATATTCGAGGAGAAGGATCTGGAAAGAGCATTCGGAGAAGAATATTTAGAATATAAAAAAAGAGTATCTAGATGGATTCCCCGTTTTTGGAATTAAAACTATTTATTTTTTCATTATAAATCATACTTAATCTTCGTTACTTCCTCAGAGATATCCCATAGTCTTTGTGCAATTTCTTCATTATGTGAAAGTTCATTCGATTCAACTTTTTTAGGGTAGCCTCTAAATTCCATAAACCCAGAAGGCCCGTAATAATCTGCACTCTTGACATCCGATTCAACTGCTGCATACAGTGTTGGTAGTGCCCCCATGGTCATATCCTGCCCAAAGAAATTATTCATGAAGTTAAGAAAACTCGAATGTCTTTGTAGTTCTGTTGCTGTCCATCCAGGGTGTGAAGCCACAACCAAAGCACGATGATTATTTTCGTTTAATTTTCTAGCCAATTCATATGTAAAGTAGATGTTGGCAATTTTACTATCGTAATATGCTTGTCGAGTTTTGTATTTTCTTTTTTCCCAATGAAGATCCTTAAAGTTGATATTTCCCCATTTATGGGCGGTACTGGAGAGATTAACAATTTTTGAGTCTTCTGTACTCATCAATAGATCGAGAAGATGCCTAGTTAAGGCAAAATGGCCGAGATGATTTGTGCCTAATTGGATTTCGAATCCGTCTGCGGTTTTTGAATATGGTGGAAACATTACGCCTGCATTATTGATCAATAAGTCTAATCTTTTGTAATTGATCTTGAAGTCTGCGGCAAAATCATTTACAGATTCCAGATTGGCTAAATCCAACACCATAATTTTGACATCAACATTTTCATCTCTTGTTCTTATTTGATTTGCAGCAGCATTACCTTTTTCCAAGTTACGTGCAGCTATGATTACAGTAGCTTTTTTATTAGCAAGCACACGAGCTGTTTCGTAGCCGATTCCAGTGTTAGAACCCGTTACAATTGCTACTCTATCTCTCTGATCGGGGATGCTGTCGCTGTTCCATTTTTGTTGTTTCATTTTATTCTCCTTAGCGATTTTTTGGATTATTTCAATGTGTTCTGAATAATTGTTTAAATTAATGTCCAATAGTTTTGATGTGTTTCTACACTGCAAGCTATGGTGCTCTATAAACACTTGTTTTCCTTTATCTGCTTAGAGAGAACTATCTTTCTAGAGATCATAAACAAAAATATTGCTGGCATGATGAAGTATACAAACAGACCAAGCGACATACCAACACAAAATGCAACAGCAGACGCTAATGATAAGTTGATGAATGCTATACCAGAAAATACAAAAGCTGTAAAATTGATTATTACAACTAATGGTACTAGCAAAATTCTAGTAAGAGTTTGAAGTGTCTCCGAGTTCGAAATTATGCTAGCTATTGTTGGAGACCATGAATAATAGAAAGTATTCCATCCAGTAACAAAAATTTTTCCTAACTCATTTGAACCTATCATATTATCTCTTACATGACGCATGTAGGATACTTCAGGAGCCATTGCACTACCATACGTTGCGGTAGCGATGATGCATCCTACAGTCTGATTCTGAGGTTCCTGAGTTGGAGTAGGTTCAGTTGGAGGTGGTGAAGTAGGTGACGGAGTAGTAGTTTGTGGTGATGTAGGTGTTGACGTGGGTGTAGGTGTAGTTGTTGGCTCAGAAATATGGCTGGTTAAGTTGATATCATCCCAGTATGATCCCTTGGAAGTGAAAGACAGCCTTTGAAAACTAACTGCGACTATTGTAAATGTCATGTTCTGAACAGTATCTAAAGGAATATCGGGATAGGAGTTCTCAAAATCTGCTGCTAGATCTCTTTCAACATAGTTCCATTCATTATTCTTCAAGTCATGAAGTAAAATATTCGAGATATCCTCGGAGGCCATAGAGGGTAGTGGATAATGACTGTAAATAGGAATGTTATCACTCCATGCCAAATAATATACTAATGTTTTATTGGTTTCAGGCATGTGGAAATCAGCAATTAATGCAATTTCTGTCCATGCATTGATTTCAGGAATACCGAATAAGTAAACCCAGAAATTTAGAGTTAGGTTATTTGTTTTGTTCAATTCTATCTGTTGTTTAGCGCCACCGCCAACTCCAAAACAATGTTCGCCTCCTGTACCACAATCTGCTCGGAGCGAGTATTCCCCGGAGTGTGATAGATAACCTGTAACGATTGCATCTCGGGGTAGTTGATTACAATAGCTGAAACTCGTCCACGAATCTAGATCGTCCTCGAATCCTCCATTGTTAATGAAGTCGATCGTTTCACATTTGGAGGGTAAAATTAGAGTTGATATTGACAAAATGATAATGAAGAGAGAAAGAAATAGGTATTTCATGCGACTTCAGCTTATAGATGATATCAAATCCCTCTCTATTCTGTATGCTCTTAAGATTTTAGATATGTACAATGAATACATATTATGCACACGCTAGAAATCACAATAGCCTCCAATAAATCGAAACTCATACTCCCCTATGTTTTCAGAATAGTTGAAAATTCCTTTTCCAATGTTAACAGTTTCATTCTTACTTCTCTCATTTTACTCTCACCATACTCTTTCTTTCATATGGATCATTAGTAGGATCACTAGCTTATCGGATACCTCTACAAGAAAGAATAATCTGCTCCTTCCCTTTTTTCCTCTTAATAACTATCTTTTATTATCATTACTGAATAACACTATATTTTAGAGGCGTTATGGTCTCAAAGTCAATTATAGCAATTGCAGCTATTGCCATAATGTTAGTAATTGGCGGAATCTACTTCATACAGCAACCATACACACCATCTATAACACCCACATCAACTTCAACACAAACTACTCCAACACCTACGACACCTACCGAAACACCTACTACTCCAAAGACTACCACCACGACACCTAACCCTACACCTACTGAGACACCTAAGGTAACGCCAAACAATGCTACAGAAGGTGAAAAATTGTATATACAAAATTGTGCCGGATGTCATGGAACGAAGGGAGTCGGCGCATTGGGGCCCGCTCTCTCGGCAAAAAATGTTGATAGAAACTTAATAGAGAATGGGATTGCATACGCGGGTATGCCGGTATTCAAAAAGATACTAACTCCTGAAGAAATAACAGCTATAATCAACTTTCTAAAATCCTAGGATACGATACAAAGTCAAGTCAAAGCTGGTGAGCACATCTAAATTTGAACAAACATAATAGCATACATTTGATGGATAGAATCATCAGATTGTATATTTGATGCAAATTATTAATTAGAACTATTGGAGATTACTATTCTTGGAAAAAATTCCATACTTCTGAAAAGGAGGTGAATGTCAAAATGAATCGTGCGGCTTATTACAAGGGCCTATTTATTATTGGTGGAGTTTGGAACTTTATTCTTTCAGTACCTTTCTTGCTATTATCATTTTTTGATCGTGCGCTATTCTCATTATTTGTTGTTGGTATTTTTAGGGGTGCAACATTAATGTATTATCAAGTTTTTCTATGGTTTGTTATCGTTTTTGGAATTGGATATACAATAGTGGGATTAGATCTTGATAAGAACCATGGTATTGTTTTGTTAGGTGTCATTGCCAAAATTTTAGCCTTCATATCCTTTGTAGCTTACTACCTTTCAGGTGATGTACCATTTTCCCTAGCGATGATCGGAATTGGCGACTTGATCTTTGCAATTCTGTTCATTGAGTTTCTTATTAACTATAAGAAGTTGGCCTAGAATTACTGCCTAGCGGACACTCAGTTTTTCTTGTCTTTCCTCTTCTCTTTTTTCCATTTTTTCTATTTTTATTTTATTAGTGTGTGTGTACATAACTGGTGAGAGCATCCAAATTTGAACCGTAAATAGCTAATCTGACATCTTATCAAGTATCATTTGGTTGATGATTCTTCGTTTTGATATGATATGCAGAATGGATCCTCAGCCCATATGTCTCCATATTCATGGTAGGCTCTGATTCTACATCCTCCACTGCATATTTTTTTGTGGACACATTTCCCGCATTGTCCCTTGAGTTTGTCAACTTTGTTTCTTAGATTTGTAAGAGAAGCATTAGTGGGATTGTTCCATATTTTCTCAAGTTCTTCCTGTTTTATGTTTCGAACTTTCAATGTTTCAAGCTGTGCGAATTGGCATGGATAGATATTACCTTGAGGATCAATGTTGAGGACTCTATCACCTGCACTACATGTGTCCCCTACTAACTCCAAGATTTCTCGAGCCTTTTCATATCTACGTGCATCCTCTTTTTTCAGCCGATTTAAAACATAAATCGCATCTTGCGGTGCATCTACGGTTAATATCTCAATTTTTTTTGGATCAAGTGAAGATGCTGCCTCATACAGCTTATCAAGTACCCAAGAAACCTGGTTTTTACTTAATTGTTTATTTTTATATTGACTCTTTCCTCTGCCACTTGGAACTAACCAATATAGACAGAATCTTGGAACACCAAGCTTTACTGCTAGATCTATGAGTTCAGGAATTTCTTTGAAATTGTCTTTTGTTGCGGTAATTCTGATTCCACATTTAATTCCAGCTTCAACACAATTCTTCAATGCATTTATTGAACTATCAAAGCTGCCTTTCTGACCTCTAATTGCATCATGTGTCGAAGCTTTAGCTCCATCTAACGAGATACCAACATAACCAACATTATTTTCTTTCAGTCTCTTCGCAACATCTTTTGTTATCAGGATCCCGTTACTACTGATTGCTACCCTTACACCTCTAGCTCTAGCATATGATAGTAACTCCCAAAAGTCTGGTCTAACAAGAGGCTCCCCACCACTAAACATTAGTAAGGGTGTTCGAGAGGCTACCGCTTCATCAATTAGTCGATTAGCTTCTTTTGTTGATAATTCATGTTCAGATTGCTGAGTGTCTGCATTAATGTAGCATTGAGAACATTTGAGATTACAGCTGCTAGTCAAATTCCAAAATATTAGTGGCCTCTTCTGTTCTGAGAATGCTAACAGATTGCTGGGTATGCATGTAGGATCCTTTTGACGATGTTTCATAATCTTGGCTACAGTTCCTTCTCCATGAAGCAATTCTGTAAACCTGATCAAGTTAGCCACTAATCCCCTAGAACATTACACTAGCTTTCTTCAACTCTTTGACGCTGAATAATATCTCGAATTTATTTATTCCAATTTTTTTCATTAAATTAGATACATATTCTTTAACTGAACTTTTTGATAACCCATGAATCATGAAAAACAAATTATAATTCCAAATATTAGGAATTGTTTTTCTCTCATAACAATGAGTTATTTCTTTTAAACTGGCTATATATTCACCAACTTGAGAAATTTTATCACTTGAAATTTCACAGACGACCATACCGTTGGCTTCATAACCCAGCTTTGATGGAACTATAGAGGCCCCCAACCTCCTGATTATTCCACCTTCATGAAGTTTTTTTAATCTTGAAATTATTTCTTGTCGACTTAATCCTAATTTTTCTGAAATCTCTCTATACGGATCCACTTCTATCGGTATTCCAGCTTGGAGAAATGACATTAATTCCATATCTAAGTCATCAGGAATATTTTCAAGATTTCTCATAGTAGGGTAAACCTCACATCCGTCTTGAAACTTTTTATCGCAGGAAGATTGAGAATGTCTTCATCAGAAATTCCAAAGTTCTTTACTGATTTGATAATATTTTGAATTTCGTTACTGTCTTTCGCAGTGATTGTAAACCATAGATTGTACTTGTGTTCTCTCAAATAATTGTGTGATACGCTATTGCAATCATTAATGATGTTCGTAATCTCTTCAAGCTTTTCTTGTTGAACCTTAACACCAACTAAAGTCGATGCTGTAAAACCTATCTTCTTGAGATTAGGAAAACCACCTATCTTTCTAATGATTCCAAGCTCAATCAATCTCTTAACTCTAGACAATAAATTCTGAGAATCAATACCTATTTTCTCAGCAATATAGTCCCAAGGTCTCTCAACAAATGGAAAATCAAATTGGAGTGCTTCGAGTATTTTAAAATCTAGTTTGTCAAGTCCTTTTAAATTTGTTAAATTATTAATTTTTTCAAAATACGATTCGATCTCTTTTGCTAAAGCTTTTACTGTGAATTCTGAAGGTGTAACTTGCACTTCAAAACCAAACTCTTCCAATACTTTTTTAGTCGTGGTTCCAATGGAGGCAATGACAATTTTCCGTAAACTTGCTTTGACCTTTTCAAGATCTGAAAATTTTCGTGTATTTTCTATAAGGCTCCTCACAGTGGATGGACTAGTAAACGCAATAACATCTATTTTTTCACTAATTAGATCCCTGATTAGGTTATTTACCAAGGGAATGTTTGAAGTTTCTTTGACTTCATAGGCTTCCGCTTCCATTACTTTGGCGCCGAATTTCTCAAGTGAGACTCGTAATGTATCATCTACACCTTTGGCTCTTGGCAATCCAATTCTTTTACCTTTAAGATCTGTTTTCTCAAGAAGTTTGATTAAACCGAAGGAACTGTATTCTTCTGGCAACTTCACATTACTAAATCCAATTTTTTCAAGTTCATGTTTCGTCTTTGGTCCAATTGATATCAAAGTTATTTTTTTAATATGATCTTTGAAAGATGTTTCGAGACCTGCATTCTTTGCAGTTTCGAAGGTTTGTCTTACGCCGTTTTGACTCATGAAAGCGATTATATCTAATCTACCTGAAGCAGTATCTTCAATCAGTCTGATGAGAGATTCTTGATCTTTGGCAGGTTTGACCTCTATAAGAGGCGCCACATATGGAGTACCACCTAAGGATTCAATTGCATCAGATAACTCCTTAACTTGATCCGGAGGCCTGACGATCGCAACTACTTTGTCTTTAAGACTCACGCTTTGAACCTCTTAACCATGCCAATTCTTTTCTAAGTTTTACCACATCACCGATGACAATAACTGCGGGAGGCTTCACTTTGCTCTTTTTAGCTCTCTTGACAATATCTGATAGTTTTCCAATAGTTACACGTTGTTTTCTAGTTGTACCATCCTCGATTATCGCAACTGGAGTATCTTTATGCCTGCCACCTTTGGTTATCCCTTTGATAATTGATTCTAGAGAAGAGACACCCATCAAGATGACGATGGTATCCACCGCTTTTGCAAGTCCTTCCCAGTTAACTTGACTTCCTTTCTTAGCCCAACCTTCATGTCCAGTAACTATTGCGGCAGATGAAGCGTAGTCCCTGTGAGTTAATGGTATTCCTGCATATGCAGGGACTGCAGACGCCGAAGATATTCCAGGTACGATCTCAAATGGAATTGATGCACTAAATAATGATTGAGCCTCTTCTCCGCCACGACCAAAAATAAATGGATCTCCACCTTTCAATCTGACTACTCTTTTACCTTGTTTCGATTCTTTAATGATTAGTTGGTTTATTTTTTCTTGGGGAACACTATGTTTTCCCGTTGATTTTCCAACATATAATTTCTTTGTCTTAGAGGGAATCTCTTGTATTATCGCTTTTGAGACCAATCTATCATAAATTATGACATCAGCCTTCTTGAGCAATTCTAATCCTTTTAATGTTAGAAGACCTAAATCGCCTGGTCCAGACCCGACTAAATATACTTTCCCGAGTTTGACATTAACTGATTTTTTTGATTTATCCTTCAACTCAATAATCATCCAATTCAAATTATTCTATTGTAATAGAAATATCAAGATCTGTCCCAAGAATCGACTATTTCCTTCGCACCCATCTTCAATATCTTGTTGCCAGCATTTCTACCTGTCGAGTCTGGATCCTCTACTGGACCCTCATCTCTGACATTAACTCGTTTTCTACCCTCGGGAGAAATAATTGAACCGAAAATTCTGATTGTCTTACCTTCAACATGCGCAAATGCTCCTAGAGGAATTTTGCAACCGCCTCCAACTTCATTCATAAATGCTCGTTCAGCTTTTGCCTCTGCAAATGAATTCTCATCACTCACAGTTCTTAGAATATTTAGGACATCTTCTCGATTATGCCTCGATACAATAGCTAAGAATCCTTGACCCGGAGCTGGAGTAAATTCTTCAATTGATAACCGTTCAACTATTCTATCTTGCATACCCATCCTCATTACACCTGCCTCCGCAAGAATAATTGAATCGTACATACCTTCATCCATTTTTCTTATTCTGGTATCGACATTGCCCCGTATAGGCAGAACCTTCAGATGTGGTCTAAATCTAAGCAGTTCAGCCGTCCTCCTTGGACTGCTAGTCCCTACTGATGCCTCTTTAGGTAGACTGACAAGTCTCGAATATTCCTTTGAAATAAAAACATCATTTGCAGGTGCACGTAGTGGAACGGCAGCTATCGTTAATTCACTCGATTGTTC
>JBAUBP010000253.1:0-2908 GCA_049676905.1 Bathyarchaeia archaeon | reverse complement strand
TTGTATGGTTCATTATTTTTTGGAATAATATCAAGTGTTGGAAAAATTATTATGGGTCGAAAAAACGTAATTCGGCCTTTAGATGCTTTTGGAGCAATTTTCAGCTGTGTCGCACTTTTATGGTTGTTACATGTTTTTCCTTTTGATTTCTCTCATTTAACAGATATTCTTCCGGAGATTCTTAGATTGATCACTATGTGGATTTCTAATGATATTGCGAAATTGTTTATGATATTGGGAATTATTGGCAGCCTTGTGACCGCAATCTACATAATTGTTCTCTATGTTTCTATCCATCGATTAGACTAAACAAATTAAACAATCATACGATTAACATACACTAACTGGAGCCGCTTATGATTATAGTGTGCGCTTTCTCTTTATGACATATACTAAAACAATTACAGATAACGCTAGAACTCCAAACACTCCAATTGTGAAGGTATCATACGTGGGGTCATTTTCAGGCACATTTTGTTGCAGAAGACTCTCAACTTGGTTTATGTATTCTGTAGCATCTGCTAATTTGCCCTCCAAAGCCAACTTCTCGGCCAGAAGTAACTTTTGATTTGCCTCTACAAGAATGTCAGAATAACCTTCTTCTTGGGCTTGTTTATTTTGGATCTCTATCTCAGAAGCTGCATTTTCATGAAGGGTTTCATAGATTCTTCGCTCCTGTGAAGCAACTGTAAGGTCTTTTGCAGTATGATAATACGTTCGCATTGACCCATAGGAGCTGTCAATTGATTGTCTAAATTCTACTGTGAGATCATAAAAATGATATCCTAATTCAGCGTCGGTTGGAATCGTGAAGGCTATTGATCGATTTTCTTGGATTGAAGGAGACGTCAACAGTATAGGTTGTTCAAATGACCACTTATCATAAACATGTGGGGGTTGCCAGTCGAAATGAAGCTTAACGGATTCAATTTGAAATGGGCCTTCAACTTTGCTTCTGAATTTAATTTCAACCTTTGATGACGAATTCTGATATGGATATTTTGTGAAATTTAAAGTTACTTCTAAAGGATTATCCATTTCAAGAAGCCAAATATCGAATTTGCCTCCCGTATTAGATTCGTAAGCAATAATTCCGCCACTGGGACTCCATGATGGAGAAAAATCATCAAATTTACTTTTGATCAACTGCATCTGATTGCTTCCATCTGAATCCATAATCCAGATGTCAGGATTGCCTGACCGGTATGATGAGTAGATTATCTTCTTTCCATCAGGACTCCATGATGCTGTTCTGTCCCCGGCCCCATCATGTGTGAGCCTTTTTGTATTTTTACCATCAATGTCCATCAACCATAATCCCCAGTTGGATGATCGAAGCGAATTGAAGAGTATCTTCGTACGGTCAGGACTTATTCTAGGACGAAGATCTGCAGGTAGATTCTCAACTAAGGCGAATGTTAACTCTCTTCTGTGCCTCCCTGTTACATCTACTGTTTTGAGTACTAGACCATCAGATGAGTAGTAGAGAACTTCCTTCCCATCGGGCATCCAATATGGAGCCCAGTGATTATGTTCTCCAGTCGAGATTTGCCATTGTTCTCCTTTATCCAAGTTCATTACCCAGATCTGCCAGTACTCATCCTTCTGGCCGAAAAGCATTATTTTGCCGTCTGGACTCCATAAGGGTTCAGACTTCAACAATGAACTGGAAGTCAGTTTTTCTTCATCTGTTCCATCAGATTTTATCGTGAAGATTTGCGATTCATCATTTCGATACGACCAGAAAGCTATCCTTTCTCCGTCAGGGCTCCAGTCAGGCCATCCGCTGATAGAATCTGGTGAGGTTAATTGGATCTCTTTTCGACTTTCAACATCTATGACATGGATAGTCCAGTTTCCGAAACGGTCAGAAGTATATACGATCTTGTTACCATCTGGACTCCATGATGCTGCAATATTGTTTCCAGATCCAGAGGTCAAACGCCAAAGACCAGGTTTAGCGTTGATCGAATAGCTTGGTTGTTTACTAAAGTTGATTTCTACATTTTCCGGAGGCATCGGTGCCGGAATGTAGTGACATGACCAGCATTCGGATACATTCCATGTATAGAGTATACGTTTTGTAGGAGGTGCTGGTGGAAGCCCAACGTAGATATCAGTTTGACTCTGTGCAATAACGATGTAAAAGAGTGAGGCTAAAGCGCAAAGAGAGATCAAAATCAACATTAGTTTCTTATTATTCACCCTTAACACGAATATCTTCCCATAGTAGAAATTTATGGGAATTACTTAACATAGTTATATATTAAGAAAGCGCTTGTTTGCTTCTTTAAACTATTTTAAAACCTAATTTAAACACAATAATCTACCAGCCTCTCTGAGTCTGCCTTTAATAGGGTTTGGTAACCAGCATGTGTTATACACTAGATGTTATACTGATAAATTGGTGCACGAATCCCAAGTCGCACTGAAGATTTAGAATATATTATTTTTGTTTATAGTGTTCGCTAAAACTATTTTTCATCACGTGTTCTTATTGGGACAAGCTTTTATGCATTCAAAACAATCATAAAAAATTCCTGAAGTTGTTGCTTGCCAGATTTTCCAGAGAGCTGGTTCTCTCAAGGATTCTTTAAGATGTTTAGATGGATCGTTTGATGAAGATAATTCGTGTAGAAACCCAATCAATCCAGGTAAGCCATATTTCATATTCTCTTTAGCGCATTTCTTAATATCAACACCTTCCTCAGTTATGGCATTCACCGGACATGCTTTAGCACATTTCTTATCACAATCTTCACAAAGGTTGTTTTTGTATTCTTTATCTGGTTCTAAGGGAGCATTAGTGAGTATAGATGCAAGTCTGACTCTAGGTCCAAAATCTGGTGTGATAAGAAGTTTGGAAAATCCTATATTTCCTAGACCAGCTCTAGCACCTAGATGTTTG
>JBAUBP010000252.1:0-6666 GCA_049676905.1 Bathyarchaeia archaeon | reverse complement strand
GGTACTTTCCAGATTTCCTCGAAGTTTTTGGATTCCCCACCTTTAAGGTAATATTCTCTTATTTCGAGAAACTCCCCATTAACAGAATTATATTCTACTGTGATTAATCCAGATGCCCCTCGGTTCTTGAGGAATAACATTGTCTTAACAGTGTTTTCATCTTGAGGGTAATTATAGTAAGAATGTATGAAGGCGTCGGGTCTTGGAGGCGTAACATAAACAGTTCGAGGGCGTTTTTGTAATTCAGAGCCTGCTGCAAATATTATCAATACGATTAGTATCAATAGAATAACAATTATTGCATTTGATTTTCTGTAATACATCGCGGATTGAATCCTCGATATGATCAAGATATGAAATCTTTAATTTGAATTTTCGGGTGTGGCGCCCGCTTCAGTCGTTGCCGAAAATACTTATGGATCTTGGAACCATTTCTCTTTTGTAAGAACTTGCAATTTGTCTAAAGCGGCCTTTCCATCTTACAAGTCGAGAATATGAAGTAAGAGTTGTGAAGGGCCCTAATCCGACGTCTTTCGATTCTGATGCGAGTCTGTTAAAAAAAGTGGTCTTTCCGCTTTGAGTGTAGCCAGATAAAGCAACTATTGGGAAACCAAGTTCTCTTCTTCTTTTCCTCAACGCAGTTTTCTTCGATTGTACGTTGCGCAAATTCATTTTGATTTTGCTTATTCGTTTCCTAGCTGCTCTTTCGTATTCGTTAAAAGGGTAATCTCCTGGTCCGCTCCACCCCACTTGTTCACCTATAATGCCCTTCATCTTTATGAATTCGCGACCCCAAGAGAATGTATATCTAAGCTTAGCGAGTTGTATCTGCAATTTTGCCTCTTTTGTCATAGCTCTTCTACTAAAAACCTCAAGAATCAATAGATTTCTATCTATTACTTTTATGTCCCCAATTCTTTTTTGAATTTTGAATACTTGACTGCTTGGAAGAGTATTTGTAAATATGACGATCTCAGCTTTTTCTTGATCTACTAATTTCTTAAGCTCTTCGAGTTTGCCGCCACCAATACAGGTACTATGATGAGCACTATATCTTTTCTGAGTTAGAGTTTTTATAACTGTATATCCTATGTTCTCTGCCATGATGGAGAGCTCTTTTACATGAGAAATATTTTTTGGTAGTTTGCACTCAACAATTATAGCTCTCAAAAAACATTATGCCACCTATCATCGGATTCAATGATCTCGTCATTAAGGACACGTACGGTTACGAACTCCAATTCGAATCTCTTTTATTTTATTGATTTATCTTCATTTCAATATAGTTTTTATCTAAATAGGGAATTATCTCGGTTATGATCTAAATTATATGCAGCTAGTTATAGCTAGCTAACCTTTCAAGTAAAAGTCTTTAAGAAAGATAATCAGTGTCATTTTGAAGTGGTGCCTTCACATGAGTGATACTAACACGAGTAGAATTCCATTATACATAGCAGCAACATCTCTTATCGTATTGCTAGTTCTTGCAGGTTTATCTACATTTGTTTATATCCAGACTCAGAATGAGCTTTCTGATCTTCGAGAGAGAATGACAGAACTCCAATCACGTATTGAACTCATTGATGGGTCTGGAAGTAATGGAATAAGAGACCAAAAAGTCTATGCTCTCACGGAAAAGTCGGTTGTACAAATATTGAGTAAACAGATGGGTGTAGATGGTCTTGAACCTACGGCCAGTGGCAGCGGTTTCATATATGATAAAAAAGGCAATATTATAACAAACAATCATGTCATTGAGGAAGCAGAAACCATAGAAGTAACTTTTCTTGACGGTGAGACTGTTAAAGCAGTGTTAATTGGAGCTGACCCGTATTCTGATCTGGCCGTCCTTAGGGTTGAGACTTCTAACGAGAGACTCAAACAAGTCACTCTTGGTAATTCATCTGAGCTCTTAGTGGGAGACACTGTATATGCTGTTGGGGCTCCATTTGGTTTGAGTTGGTCTCTGACAAAAGGTGTTGTAAGCCAGATTGGAAGAACACTTCCTACTTCAGGCGGCTACACTGTTGTTGGGGTAATACAGGTTGATGCCGCTATTAATCCAGGAAATAGCGGAGGACCATTACTCAATAGTCTCGCAGAAGTTGTAGGTGTTAATACGGCTATTCAATCAGAAACTGGAATGTTCTCGGGCGTAGGATTTGCAATCCCTGCAGTTCTAATTCAGAAAGTTGTTCCCTCATTGATAGAGAAGGGACGTTATGATCATTCTTGGGTGGGAATTGCTGGAAGCAATGTGGCTCCATCAATTGCAGAGAAAATGGATTTACCAGAGGCGAAAGGATTTCTAGTAATTTCTGTTGTCGAAGATAGCCCTGCTGAAAGAGCAGGTATTCGAAGCGGGAACAGAACTGAAGTTGTTGATGGTCGTAATATGACGTTGGGAGGTGACGTAATCACCCATATAGATAATAAGACGGTGAGAAAACTTGAAGATCTATTGGCATATTTAGAATATCGGACAGAACCTGGAGACAAAATTATTCTAAGAGTTATTAGAGAGGGACAAATTTTGGATATTGAAGTGACACTTGGAGTTAGACCTCCCCCACAGACAGAGTAACAATCAAGATTTTAGTTTAAGCGTAGTTTTAGTCGAGAAAAGGTTAGGTTGGATAATTTCATATTCACGATGATGGTTATCCAATCCACAAGTTGAGTATGATTGAGTTTTTTTTGTTCTCATACTAATTTGAACGATCTCTGAAAGAAGGTCTTTATCGATTTTATTTTTTCCGTGGCACCCAATCCCTTTGCATTTACTATCAATATAGATATAATAATTGGATCGATTTATTATGAACAAAGCTAATTCAGGATATCCATATTCAGGATTGGTCATTACGATGAAAGGCCAAACCCGACAAACCATAGGCTTATTCTTTTGGATCCCACAGATCCAACGATCAGATATTGGAACTTGAAAAATACATCTACCATCTGGTCTCTTAACAAAGTAGACTTCATCAAGTTCAATCTTCAAGCAAGAAGTACCATAAAGCTTCGATATTAGACCGAGCTCATCTGCCATCAACGGTACTTTAAACCACTTGCAACATTCTCCACATGCTAAACATTGCCAAGATCTAATTTTACGCCAAGGAATAAAGCCAAATAAATCTCCCTCAATGGTGCTATGATTTACTATCTTTCAAGCGCTCCTTTTCTAGTTCTATTAGAAGTTCCTTTTGTCTTTTCGTTAGTTCTGTTGGAACAGTCAGATTGACTTTTACATATTCATCTCCTCTGGAGCGGCTATCGATCCTTGGCATTCCTTTGCCTCTGATCTTGAATATCGTTCCAGGTTTTGTTCCGGGAGGGATTTTCAACTCCATTGTCCCATCAAGAAATGGCGCACTGACCTTTGCACCAAGTGAAGCTTGAGTAAAAGATATTGGAATTTCACATATCAGATTTTCATGTCGCCTTTCAAAGATCGCATGAGGACGTATATGAACGGTTACGTACAAGTCTCCAGGAGGTATTCTCCCAGGTCCTGTATCACCTTCTCCTCGAAGCCTTAATGTTGAGCCATCGTCAATTCCTCGCGGGATGTTAACAGTTATTTTACGAGAACGACGTATCTGTCCACTACCATCACATTCTTCGCAAGGAACCTCCACAATTTCCCCCCTTCCATTACACCGTTCGCAGGTCGTAACTTGGGTTATTGTGAAAAAACCTCCTGCAGATTGTTGCCTTCTGATTTGACCTGACCCATGACATAAGGGGCAATCTTTAGTTTTCGAACCAGGTTTTGCTCCGCTACCGTCGCACCTTTTGCATTCTTCAACTCTAGAGATCGTTAATTCTTTTTCCAGAGTTGTCGATGCCTCTTCCAGACTTATCTCCAAATCATATTGAAGATCATAACCTCTTTGAGGGGTGTTCGATCTTCCTCTGCCATAGAACGAATCGAAGATACTTCCAAAACCGAACCCCATATCTCTAAAGATATCTTCAAAATCGACTCCTCTGAATATATCCTCGGCAGTATACTTGTCACCAATACCAGCTTGACCATACATGTCGTAGGTTCTTCTTTTTTCATCATCTGACAATATTGCATATGCTTCTGAGATCTCTTTGAATTTCTCTTCTGCATTAGGTGATTTGTTTCGATCTGGGTGATATTTGAGAGCTAGTTTGCGGTAGGTACTTTTTATTTCCTCCTTGGTGGCGTTTCTGGCAATACCCAATATCTCGTAGTAGTCTTTATTCGGCATGAAACCACCAATGGAGATCTAAAAAAAAGGATTGATTATTCCTTTTTGTCTTCTTCTACTACTTTATAATTTGCATCTACTACTTTTTCTTTTGCTCCATCCGCATCTTTTGGAGGCTCACTTTGTTGTTTTGTTTGAGCTGTTTCGGCAGCCTTTTGATATGCTGCGGTTCCGACTTCTTGTAATATTTTAGATAATTCATCCATCTTTTCCTTTATCGTAGAAATTTCTTTTCCACTTAATGTAGTTCTTAGCTCTGTAGTCGTTTTTTCAAGTTTTTCTTTTTGTTCATTAGTAATCTTATCTCCAAGATCCTTCAAGGTTTTCTCACTAGTATAGATGAGTGAATCGGCTTGATTTCTTGTCTCAGCCTCTTCCTTTCTGATCCGATCTTGTTCAGCAAATTGCTCAGCTTCATTGATCATTTTTTCTTTGTCTTCTTTAGAAAGTTTTGTTGTCGCTGTAATCGTTATCTTTTGTTGATTCCCTGTAGCCATATCTTTTGCAGAAACGTTGAGTATGCCATCAGCATTAATATCATATGACACTTCGATTTGTGGGACACCTCTAGGTGCTGGAGGTATTCCTTCTAAATTGAACTTACCCAGCGGAACGTTATCGTTAGCCATTTGCCGTTCTCCTTGCAATACATGAACGGTAACACTTGTTTGAAAGTCCGCTGCCGTCGAGAAGATTTGACTTTTTTTAGTAGGAATTGTTGTATTTCTTTCTATCAATTTGGTAAATACACTACCTAGGGTTTCGACACCAAGTGATAATGGAGTGACGTCTAACAGTAGTAATTCTTTCATTTCCCCTGAGATCACACCTGCTTGTATGGCGGCACCCATAGCAACGCATTCCATAGGGTCAATACCTCTCTCAGATGGTTTGCCCACATAATCTTCTATGAATTTTCTAACTATGGGCATCCTTGTTGGTCCTCCGACGAGTATTATTCTATCTATGTTTTGTGGAGATAGTTTGGCGTCAGAAAGTGCTTGGTTTATCGGTTCTCTGCAACGATCGATTGTTGGTTTAACCAATTCCTCAAGCTTCGCCCTTGTCAATTGCATGACGAAATGTTTCTCGCCTTGTGCTAGAAATGGGATGTTTATTTCGCTCGTGAGCGTTGTTGATAGTTCTATTTTGGCTTTTTCAGCCGCTTCTCTCACTCTTTGCATCGCTACTTTATCATTACTTATGTCTATACTACTGCTCCGATTGAATTCGCTTACTAAGTAGTCAACGAGGGTATTATCCATGTCTGTGCCGCCTAGTTGTGTATCTCCGCTAGTCGTCTTTACTTCGAATACCGGCGGTTCTGATGAGCTTGATCTTCCTATGTCCATTACTGTTACATCGAGTGTTCCGCCTCCAAGGTCGAAAACCATTATTTTCAATTCTTTCTCAGACTTGTCGAGGCCATAAGCTAGTGAGGCTGCAGTGGGTTCATTGATAATTCTAACTACTTCTAAACCGGCTATAGAGCCTGCGTCTTTTGTGGCTTGTCTCTGATTGTCATTAAAGTAGGCAGGTACAGTTATGACGGCTTTGTTAACTTGAGCACCTAGAAAGGCTTCGGAATCTCTTTTAATCTTTTGAAGAATAAAAGCAGAGATTTGCTGTGGGGTATATTCTTTATCTCCTAATTTGATTTTGTAATCGGTTCCCATCTTTCTTTTGATTGCCATTACAGTTCCTTCAGGATTGGTAACGGCCTGTCTTCTTGCAGGTTCACCGACTAATAATTCGCTATCTTTTGTGAAGGCGATAAAAGATGGAAATGCTTTCCCACCAATTGTTGTTCCTTCCGCACTTGGAATTATAACAGGTCTACCAGCTTGCAGAACTGCGGCAGCGGAATTACTAGTACCTAGGTCAATACCTATTATTTTCGGCTTCTTAGATTCACTCAACTGGTTACACCTCAGATGATTAGAATTTTCTATATATGAGACTCAGTAATTAGGGAGGTAAACACTTCAAGAAAAGTATTTTGGATTGATTTTTGAGCAATGTTAAAGGGAGATTATTTGTGATAATTAGATTCATTTCATAAAAGTGCATGTACTAGCCCTTTTAGTTAGATATTGATTTTTCATTCCTTTTCTCGAACTTCTCTGGGATTCTTCGCTATTGTAACTAGACTCGACCTCAAAAGCTTTCCTTTAAAAGCATACCCCGACTTTATTTCTTCCATTATTAGTCCGTCAGGCTTATCGTCTCTTAAGGTTTGATCTACGGTTTCATGATGTGTGGGGTCAAATTGTTTTCCTACGGCGTCGATTCTAACTAAACCCTCCTTTTCTAAAATGTGTTGCATTTTATCAAGGATCAGTTTAAATCCCGACTTTAATTGTGGGTAATTTTCAGTTTCTAATGAAGAATTCAATGCTAATTCCATATCATCTAATAT
>JBAUBP010000251.1:0-3996 GCA_049676905.1 Bathyarchaeia archaeon | reverse complement strand
CTCCTATGTGATGCATTCAAGCCGGCATGATGAAATGCGGTCCCACATTTTACCTGTTCGGCCAGTGTTTCACTTAATCCCGTTCTTTCTCCTGAGGTCAGTATTTTATCCACTATGGTTTTAAGATCTTTTTCTAGGCTTGTTGAGATTTTGCGAGAGAGAACTCTTGAAATATTTTTTCCATAACTTACTGCATCACGTCTAGTTTGTGTAAATATGAGTGCCTGTCCACCTTGCTTGATTATGTCGAGTGCAATATCGATGACTGGTTTTTTGGTTTCTGTTAAAATTCTTCTTGCTGAACCATCTTTGAACTGTATCTCTCCATCATGAAAGACGCCCTCTCTGAGAGGGACAGGTCTCCACTCAGTTGTGATGGGTATTCCCTTTATCCACTTTGAGACTTCATCTGCATTTTTTACGGTAGCGCTCAATAGGAGAAATTGTGCGTTAGGATTTAGTTTCATGAGTTTTGTGAGTGTGACTTCGAGTGTAGGGCCTCTACTTTGATCTGTTAAAAGATGTATCTCGTCAGCCACAATAGTGTCGATCTGCTGCATCCAAGGTGCTTTGTGTCTTAGTAGGCTGTCTGCTTTTTCATTTGTTGAAATAATTATGTCGTATTTGCCGAGCCATTCGTCTGTCCTGTCATAATCGCCAGTTGAGACTGCGATCTCTAGTTTATCACCGTTGGCTTTTGTTAGTTCTCGGTATTTCTTGAATTCTTCATATTTTTCATTTGCTAAAGCTCTTAGTGGTGTAAGATAGATACTTTTTGTATCATTTTCAAGTATGTTTTTTAAAATACAGAGTTCTGCAACAAGCGTTTTTCCGCTTGCAGTCGGGCTCGCTAGAACAACGTTTTTCCTATTTAATACTCCAGCAGTGATCGCCTCTTCCTGTGGAGGATACAGCTGATCATACCCATTTTGTATAATTACTCTTTTAATTTGTTCAGGAATGTTTAGCTCATTTATTCTCAATATGCTTCTTCCGAGCCTTGTTGGATAGAAAAGAGAGTCTTCAGATGGTTATTAATAATGGTGGTTTAGCCTGAACCGCTACCTGTTCTTTTTACCTTGCCATCTTCGGGTGAATAAATAACGCCTTCTCTGCTGAGACGTCCAACAAGCATTCTGGCCTGATCTTCAGTCATGTCCTTTTTCTCTTGAAGAGTCTCGTATAGTTTGGACTCTTCTACCATGCCAGTTTCTTGCTCCATCTCAGTTATGAGGTCAAGAACATCTTTCATTCTATCGACTAAACTCTTTGGCTTCCCAGTCATTATGACGTCGATATCCATTCTTCCAGTGCTCGTGTCTATTCCAACATCCTGCAATGATACTGACATCAATCTGATCACTGCTCTAGCATCTTCAATCGTAACTTCTTTTCTAAGATATGCTTTCGCTCTTGCCTCGCTTAACCTAATTAGAGCCTCTAACTGACGTGGAGTAATTGCAATAGGAGATTCAGCAGAACCTGAACCAGCTCTCATTTTCAAATAGAAATCTTTGAGTTCGTTCGCTGCTTCGTTAGAGATGTTAATGTCAAGTTTTTTTGCATAACTGATATACTTTCTTAAAAGTTCAGGGGGAAGAGGTGCCTCTTCTTTAGTTGAATGAAGTCGATGGAGCGTCAATATGTGTTCTGACATTTTACTGTCGATTTCACTTTCAGGGATATCTCTCATGACGAAAATCAGATCGAATCTGGAGAGTATAGTGACTGGCAGACTTATGTTCTCACTTATGTTGCGGTAAGGATCATATCGGCCCAGAGCTGGATTTGCGGCTGCAATTATTGAGTCTCTTGCGTTCAAGGTAGCAACAATTCCGCCTTTGGCGATGCTAATTGTTTGTTGTTCCATGGCTTCATGAATGGCAACTCTGTCGTCAGGTCTCATTTTGTCAATTTCATCAATTGCGCAGACGCCTCTATCCGCCAGGACAAGTGCGCCTGCCTCTAGAGTCATGCCGCCAGTTTTCTCTCTGACTACAGCGGCAGTCAAACCTGCTGCTGTCGAACCTCTTCCACTCGTATACAAACCTCTAGGAGCGACCCTTGATACGTATTGTAGGAGTTGGCTTTTAGCTGTCCCAGGGTCCCCTACTAACAGTATGTTGACATCACCTCTAATTGTTATCCCGTCTGGAAGTCTCTTTGGCATGCCACCGAATAACAGGTATAGAATAGCTTCTTTCATGTCGTCATATCCATATATTGAAGGTGCGACCGACATGATCAACTTACGATGTATCCAAGGGTCTTTTGATAGTTCAAGAATTTTTTCTTCTTCTTCAGGACTAATCTCTATAACTTCGACTTCTTTACCTGATATTTGAAGATAATTTGCATCCATGTAAAGACTGAAGGTTCTTAGTCTCCCTCTGCCTACAAATTCTTGTTCAGCTCTTACTACGCCTGTGACGGTTATCCTGTCGCCTGGTCTTGCTGTATCCGATAAATCTTCGAGTACTTTAGTATCCATAGAACGTGGTAATTGTCCTGGCGGGAGATCTTCTGGGCGTTCTTGAAGTCTCATTTCTTGTGAGTTTATGTATGTTGATTCCTCTTCTTTAAAGTCAAGGAACTTGCTTCTGCAACCGGGTCTGGTGCAGGAGTCTGGACTCTCCATAAAAAGGCCTTTTTGATCGATTCGAATCTTGGCTCCGCATCTTCTACATTCAAAGGTTGCTTGTGTAAGGTATGGTTTCACTTGGGCTGCTCTGACAATTATTCCATCTACTGACACTAATCTGCCTAGATTTTGAGAGCCTACTTCTCGAAGAGATATTCGTTCATGAAGCCCTCGGAATCGAGCTATGAACTTTTTAGTGATTTCAGCATACGCTGGATCCTCTATCTTCATTTGCGCCCAGATTGCTCTATTCGCATAATCGAGATATTCATCTGGTTTTCCGATTAGCTCTCTAGCAAATTGTGGATCGAATGAATATAGATCTTCAAAGTCTACCATTAATGCTCGGGTGTCTGAGGATGGCATCTGAGATAATTTTTCTCTATATTTGTCTTTGGACCCGAACTTGAAATCTTTCAGAAACTTTTGAAATCTTTCTTCTGGGCTTTCTTCGCTCATTCTTCGTCCTCTGGATTTAGAATTTTATTTTTCCATTCATTGATTGTTGATCTCAGATCATTGCAGAGTCTTCTTTCCTCAACAGCCATCTTCTGGATAGTAGAGTCAGTTATCGAAGGGTTGGTTGCAAGATATACTATCTTGTGTAAACGACAATTGATGATGTCTTTTGACTGACTGAGAGTATTTTCGAAAAGAACTTTTTGCGATGGGTCTTGATCCTTTTTCTTTGAAAGCTCACGTAATAATTCTCTGAGTTTACTGTAGAAATCATAATCCAGTGGGGGTATTTCTCTGGATTCTGGAATGGATTCTCGCCAATGTATTTTTGCGAGATTGGGAATTTCAAGAGGTTTCTCATCAAGGGTTTTCACTAGTCTGTTCTTGGTTAATTCTCTGGCTAACCAGCGTGGAATTTGAATCTCGTCTCCAACCTTGAATGGTCCGAAAGTTTTACCACTGAAAAATAGTTCAGGAGTGTCATGTAAGACTCTGGCCTTTATCATGCTTGATTCGTAATCTGTCTCAAAGTCATTGATTGACAAGTTGGAATCACATCAAATACCTTTCAAGAGTTCCCGTAAACAAACAATGAAATAAAGATTGATAATCTCCATCACTCCTAAAAAATTGGGAAGACATCTATTTTAGGCATTTAATCTATCGGATTCGTCTATTCTGTATATTCGTGTATAATAGAGGTTTAACCATTCTTTGGTGCATTTCCATTGGAGATGTGGTATTGATGTAGCACACTCAATATGTAGCTGTAATGTGGTTTAGACGGTTTTTTATTGATATTCTAAAAGCTTAAGAGCATATTATGACAAGCATTTTTGAAGGTAGAAACTATTGAGTGAAGAGAAAATAACCAGACGTAAATACATGAAATATGC
>JBAUBP010000250.1:0-4581 GCA_049676905.1 Bathyarchaeia archaeon | reverse complement strand
GGTGTGCAAATAGCCTGGAATGGAATATTAGCTTTTCAAAATGGAATAACTGTAAAAATCGACGATAGCATTGTAAAGCCAAGATGGCGTCTTGATCAAGTAGATGTTTCCTGGAGGTCATGAAGATCATTCTATACAAAAGGGGCGCCGAAGCAGACCTATATCTTGATGAATGGTATGATAGGAAAGTAATCATCAAGATGAGAGTGCCGAAATCTTATCGACATCCTAAACTTGATCTGAAGTTAAGAACCTCGCGCACAATACGTGAAGCAGAAATTCTTCATGAAGCCAAGAAAACATCAGTACCAACCCCTACGATTTATTTTGTCGACGAAAAAGAAGCAAAAATAGTGATTGAATATATAGAGGGTACCCGAATAAAAGAGCACTTTGAAAAATTGAACCATGTAGATCTCAACAGAATATGCCAAGATATAGGGATGAAGATAGGTCTTCTTCATAGATCAGGACTAATACACGGAGATCTTACAACTTCTAATATGATATTAACGAGAGATCAAAAGATTTTCTTAATAGATTTCGGTCTTAGTTTTCACTCACAAGATAACGAAGATAGAGGCGTCGATATTCATCTGATGAAGAGAGCTCTCGACAGCACCCATTATGAATCTGCCAATGTATGTATGAAGTCTATCATTAATGGTTATGCTAAGATTATGAAGAGAGACCTTATGAGGAAAATTCTTGATAGAGTTAAGGAGATAGAGGATAGAGGAAGATATTCAGGCGAGAGACACACGTGATTCTTAGCCATGAGTTTTGAACCATTTAGAGAATTTTGTAAAAGCAACGTATCTATGAGAGACTCGCTGTTTTGATTCTATTCCCATTTCAGCATATGTCTCATCACAATTTCTAGGGATAAAGATGGGGTCAAATCCCCAACCTTTTCCTCTCTTCTTATCGGCGATTCTTCCTAAAACAATACCAGAAAATAGATGTATATCGTGATCATTCTCTGCATAAGCCACAACAGATTCAAATCTTGAAGTTCTATTAGCGATATTGGACATTAACTTTAGAACTCCAGAGTTGCCTATTGTTTTGTAAACATATGAGGAATAAGGTCCAGGAAATCCGCTCAGCGGTTCAATGAAAAGGCCTGAGTCTTCAAGAAAGAGTGGGGTTTTTAATCGTTCATAAAGACATCTTGCACTTTCTGCGGCAATAGTTTTCAATGAGCTCGATTGAATTTCTTGATAACTAGTATCTATATGTTGGAAAGATATTCCATTCTTGTTTAATATTTTTCTGACTTCTAATGCCTTGTTAGGATTGCTTGTTACAAAAAGCAATGTGGAAGATATCTTTTGATTCATTGAAATTCACTCATTTTCTATAAGATTTCTTCGACTATGAAACTATATTTTTTGGGTCATTATCTAAACATTGTATTATAGAGATATTCTAAAGACGAGAAAAAACTCAATTCATTTGATTTAAAAGCCTAAAAATTATTCTCGCCGCTAATATAATATTGAGGAAAGTGGTTTTATACTGGTTGAGTGACGATAGAGGAGAAGACAAATGATCTCGGCATGTATTCTGATTAGGACTGAGAGAGGACGATTTGATGAAGTCGTTGAACGCATGAAGCAATTTAGTGAAACAAAAAATGTAATAGCTGTACTAGGAAGATATGACGTTGTGGTTGAAATCGAAGTACCAGATTATGGTAGCCTAGGAAAAACAGTAATGAAGATGGGTAAAATGGGCGGAGTGGTATTTACAGAAACACTACCGGAAATGAAAATGGAGGGACAATAGATATGCTAAGTGCTTACGTCCTCATAAAGACAATTCCCACTAGAATCGAGGATACTTTATCAGAAGTCAAGAAATTTTCTCAAGTTAAAAAGGCATATATGGTTTATGGCCGATGGGATATCGTTGCATTGATGGATGTATCAGAATACAAAGAGCTCAAAACTATTACTGCTGAAATAAACAGCATGAAAGGTGTACGAAGTACAGAGACGTTAGCTGGCACATAGCTATACATTTAAAACAGCAGTATTATTCAAGAGATAACTCGAGATCTCTTTGCCAGTCTTTCTGCCTGTCGAACTGTTATTCCCTTATCCCCAAATACTGTGTATCTCTCAGGCCGAATTTGGTGTATCATTGTGAGAGCTTTTACAATGTGCTTTTCTTCAACTCCCAACTGAGATGCATTAGTTGGAGCTCCAATCTTTTTCAAAACATTCCTGACAAGTCTCCAATTCGCCTTTTGAAGATAGGCACTCATAATTGCACCTACACCACATTGCTCGCCGTGGAGGGCGGCATTAGAGGTTATCATAGATAGTGCATGGCTGAACATGTGTTCAGAGCCACTGCAAGGCCGGCTACTTCCTGCTATGCTAATAGCTACACCACAACTTATTAGAGCTTCAACAACTGTTCTAACTGCTTCTTCGCTGACAGACTTAATAACTGCAGCATTTTTCATAACTAGTCTCGAGCTCATTAACGCCAGTTCTGCCGCATAATCACCATAATATTCACCTTTAACTCGATAACCTAACTTCCAATCGCGCACAGCAGTATACTTTGCCACGACATCTCCACAACCGCTTGCCAACAATCTGTATGGTGATTTTGAGATGAGTGAAATATCCGCTAATATCGCTATAGGTGCTTGACCTCCAAGTGAATATGGTTTTTCAAGTCCCTTAATCGAAGCTTGAGAACTTGCTATACCATCGTGCGAAGCCGCAGTCGGAACACTAATGAAATGTAACTTCCTATTGGCTGAAGATAGTTTGGCAACATCAATGACTTTTCCCCCTCCCAGACCTATCACTACAGAGGGTTTTTTTTCAGCGATAATCTCTTCAGCTGATCGAACAGATTCTATTGTCGAATTCTTTGAAGTAAAGTAGGTTGTAGAAATAGAATATTTATCAAATATTTGATCAATCTCTTTTTCATGTAAACCACCCATCTTTGTCCCCCTAATTACAAGAATTTTTCCATTGAATCCAAATTTCTCACAGATTTGACCAAGTTTTTCTATAATTTTTGTTCCGATTATGACCTCTCGGGGGAGTTGCATATAATGGGCATGCAATATTGTGACCTCTCAAATGAAAAGTGCTAGACCTATCAGATTTGAAACTAAGAGAAGTATTCCCATATATCTCACAACTAACCGCGCAATGTTATACATAAATGAGGTGAGATTTTCAAGAGACCGCGATCCTAAACTGGTTACACTAACGTTTTTGGACGACGAACATATAATTACCTCCTCCAAGTCTTCTTGGGCGTCCTTAACAGTCTTTTTAATGGAATTCACAATATTATCTTGATTCAATATCTCCCCAAATGGATAATAGCCCAATTTTGCACGTACGAGTCCATTAACTACATGTGTATCAGTAGTCATTACCTCACCTCCATCAATTCCTATATCAGTTAAAGAAGTAAGAATTTTTTCTCTCAGCCCTTTAATCATGTTATTTGCGTCGATGATTATGTATGCTATTAGTTGATCAAAATTCTTGAATAAGAATACTCTCACTCCGCCAGGACCCACGCCTTGCCTTGGATCGTTATTTTCAAAATTGTTTTTGGCAACCCCCATCTCGACCTTTTTTTCGGTGGCACTAGAAGATTCTATGGCTTCGTATGCAGCAGATCTTAGATCGTTTAACTCCTCTTCACTAAACATCCTCGCGTCATTAATGCAATTGTGTGAATCAATTATTCCTACATGTTTGAATTTGTTCTTTGCCATCGATGCGACTTCTTTACCTAACTCAATCGGTATATCTTCCATATCTTTAGGCGATTGTGTAAGTGTTAGCAGTAGACATTTTCCGAAAATTTGGGCATTAACTTTCGCTGATCCTACTTCGATTGTTTTGAAAGTAGATGCCATATTACTTGGTTCACAATCTCTTAACATGGTTTTTAATGTGGAAATCACTTTTGTATTATCTTCTTGAGAGACCAGATTGTTTTCATGACCAGATATTCCATGTGGTACAAAAACTGCAATGTTCTTTGTTTCAAATTTATTCTGGATTAAATATGGCAGCATACTACTTCCAACATTAAGAAATGGCCCCGGATGAAAATTTGATATTATAATTATTCCTTTTGTCTCATTGCTGCGTTTGCTATCAAATCGAATAAGTGTCACTTCTATTTCACTTTTGGTTCCAATCTCTTTCAAAAAGGCTTCAAACATTTCATTGTTCCTATCAAGCCAATCGACGAGGAAAGCTTTGAATATCCTCAAAGGAGACACTTTGATGATTCTTTTTCCTTGCCGCTCGATAAATCTAAGTAAGAATATCAAAGGGATTATCGAAAGAGTAATCGCTAGAATGAAGGGTTTTAAGATTACAGTTATTTCGGAAGCCAGCAAGAAGCTTGCCGTCAATGTAGAAATCAATGGTTGAAGAAGTGAGAAGGTGATCTTGTGCAGGTTGGACTTGGATGATAGTGAGAATACAACAATTGATCTTAAAGGAATAATTGTAAACAAACCAATTAAGAAGGGGTCTTGAGGAAAATGGAAAATACCTAATTGACTATGTGCTATTC
>JBAUBP010000249.1:0-23987 GCA_049676905.1 Bathyarchaeia archaeon | reverse complement strand
ATCTACACTTCTTATTCTCTATCTAGATTAATTATTGCACTACTAATCGCCTATATCTTTGGTATTCTATATGGAATATTTGCGGCACGTAGCCGGCGCTCCGAATCGGCCTTGTTACCGATTTTGGACGTGCTTCAGTCAGTACCTATTCTGGGTTTTTTTCCAGCAGCGATATTTTTCTTCATAGCAATTTTCCAAGAAAGTTGGTTAGGTATAGAACTGGCAGCTATCTTTCTGATTTTCACATGCCAAGCTTGGAATCTTTCAAGAAAATTATTAATTTCATTAGAAACCAAGAAAATTGCGAAGTCTCTAAGGAGGAACTACTTGATTCACTCAAAGGAGAAGTAACTGATTTCGATGCAGAGTCAGATTTTTCTTGGATTATAGAATGGGGACGCGACTCACTCCTTTTAAAGTATGATACTGACAATGATAAGATCCGTGCATAAGGTATTAAAATAAAGCTAAGCTAGCATCTCATCTTGAATAATATTAAGTTAGAATAAATATCAGATGATAATCTTCTCATTTTGGGGGATAGCTAACTGTTTATATTAGAAATTAAATTTTCCAAAGTAGAATGACAGAGATTTACAAGGTCAATCCTCAAAAGCCAGAGAATGTAATACTCAGAAAAGCAGCTGACATAATAAAAAAAAGTGGACTAGTGGCTTTTCCCACTGAGACTGTTTATGGGTTAGGAGCGGATGCTCTTAATTCTGATGCTGTAAAAAAAATTTTTTTTGCTAAGGAAAGACCAATAGATAATCCTCTTATCGTTCACATCGCTGATAAAGATGATATCTATGCTCTTGCAAAAAATATTCCTATAGAAGCCAAAAACCTTATTCGCAAATTCTTTCCTGGACCTCTTACGATTGTGTTGGAGAAAAAACCGATAGTACCGGATGAAACAACTGCTAGACTTGCCACCGTAGCAATAAGAATGCCTGAAAATAGGATCGCCATAGATCTAATACAAGCATCTCAGACACCAATAGCAGCTCCTTCAGCGAATAGAGCTGGAAGACCCAGCCCTACTAAAGCTGAGCATGTATTTCAAGACCTGAAGGAGAAAGTCGATTTGATCATAGATGGAGGACCTACCAAATTGGGATTAGAATCAACAGTAGTAGATCTAACTGTCGAAACTCCACAGATACTTCGTCCTGGGGCTGTCACCATAGAGATGCTTAGACCTGTACTAAAAAAAATAGAACTTCACCCCTCCATCCTAGGAAATCATGCTGACATAGAAACCAGTCCAAAATCACCTGGCATGAAATACAGGCATTACGCACCGAAGACAAAACTAATAGTTATTGTAGGAAAAAGAGAAAACATTCATTTCAAAATTGAAGAGTTGATACACGATCTGCACATAAAAAAAATGAAAGTAGGTGTAGCATCAGTATCTGGAAAAAAGTATCCAGCCGACCACATAGAGAATCTTGGATATTCAAAGTATGAAATTGCAAAAAATCTTTTTGATAGTCTAAGAAGATTTGATGAATTGAACCTGGATCTAATAATAGCTGAAGGTGTTGATGAAAAGGGAATTGGTCTTGCGATAATGAATCGACTTCAGAAAGCCTCAGGATATGCAGTAGTTAGGGTTTAGATTTTTACTAGTATAGACTTAAACATAAATTAAATAATAAGAGAAGTTTCATTTTTCTTCTGTTTTGAGTTCATTTATAACTTGATCAACACTCATTAGTTGAAGATCATTTAACTTGGTTTGACCTGTAAGAACTTCATACGCTCCGACACATCGAGTTGAAATCTGTTCGATGAGTAAAGTTGGAAGGTTTGGAGGAGTTCCTTCACCCATGTATCCACTCCTTATGAGGAAATCTCTAAGGAATTCTTTATCCAAAGAGTAACCTTCCTGTTTTTTACCTATTTTGTATTTTTCTTTTGACCATAGACGGGCAGAATCATGTGTTGGTGGTTCATCGATCTGAATAAGTTCATCTCTAACTCTGCCAAATTCGAGTTTGAAATCTGGAATGATTAATCCTTTTCGAGAAGCTTCTAAAGTATAGAATTCGTAAAGTCTGAACGTAGCTTCTTCTAGAACTATCCATTCATCTCTTGATACTAGTCCCCTCTCGATAGCTTCATTCTTGGACAGTTCAAGATCATGACCAACATCACTCTTTGTAGTAGGAGTGAGTATAATTTCAGGAAGTTTTTCAGCTAATTGTAATCCGTTTGGTAGATTTACTCCACTTATTACATGTTTGCCTTTCGAATAATTCCTCCAAGCTGAACCATACAAGTAGCTCCTAGCCACCAATTCAATGTCAATTCTATCTGCTTTCACAACACTGATGCTTCTATCATCTTTTTTTTCAATGAAATGATTGGGAAATATAGATTCAGTATTTTCAAACCAATGAGCAGATAAATTGTTTAATGCAGATCCTTTTTGGGGTATACCATTAGGAAAAACAACATCAAAAGCTGAAATTCTATCTGTAGATACAATTAGGAGAGAATCTGGTAGATTATACAAGTCACGTACCTTTCCTCTCCTAAAGACAGGAAAAGGATAATCGGATTTAATCATAATATCGCTATTCATTTATACCATCTCAGACGATCTTGAAAATTAGAGTTCTAGACTTAAATAAAGCTGTAAGGTCTACAGGTCAGCTGTTCTAAGAGAATAGGAATGATTAGTTCCTTCAAGAGTTTTCTGATGAGTTTTTTCACTAAGATTTGATGCTCTAATACCTAATAGACGTATTCTCCTATCTGATCTAAGAAATGGACGAAGGAGTATCATTGAAGTATTTTTCATAGTTTCAGTACTTGAAGTAGGAAATGATAATGTTTTAGAATGAGTGTGAGTTTCGAAATTTTCATATCGAATTTTAACAGTAATAGTTCTGAATGAGAAACCATTCTCTTTAGTTTCTAAAGTAACTTCCTCACATAATTTATTAACGATGAATTTTATTTTATTAAAATTCGAAGTATCTTGATCAAATGTATACTCTCTACTGAAGGATTTAGGTATCCATTCTTCAATTATCTCCGATTCATCTATTCCATGTGCCATACGATGAAATTCTTCTCCCCAAGCTCCAAAAATGTCTTTTAGTTTGTTAATATCATAAGATGCCAAATCGTCTATCGTTTTTATTCCTATAGAATTCAAACGTTCCTTAGTCTTACTACCTATCCCACCTAATTTTTCTACATTCAAAGGAGCAAGAAATTTTCTTACATCATTTTTTGAGACAATTGTTAATCCGTTTGGTTTCCTGTGATCGCTGGCTATCTTTGCTACCAATTTATTCGGGCCTATTCCAATAGAGCATGTTAGACTCTCTCTATCCATAATGATGGATTTGATTTCTTTTACTAATGTTTGGGCTTCTTTCAAATCAGCTACTTTATGACTAATATCGAGGAATGCTTCGTCTATACTTACTTGTTCTAATCTATCCGCAATTGATTTTAGAATATTGATTATTCTTTTTGAAACTTCCTCATATAATGGCATATTTACTGGCAAATAGGCTGCTTCAGGGCATAACTTCCAAGCGTGTGATATTGGCATAGCAGAATGTAAACCAAATTTTCTAGCCTCATAGTTGCATGTACTTACGACCCCACGACCTTTTCCTTGCTTTGGATCAGCCCCAACTATTATCGGTCTGCCTTTTAATTCTGGATGATTTACCTCTTCTATTGAGGCGAAGAATGCGTCGAGGTCGATATGTAATATCACTCTATGCGATGTCTGATTGCAATCGTTTCTCGTTTTAGTGAGCATATTAGTCCATCATTAAATTGATCTATAGATTTCTTTCAAGTTTAGACATTGCCGAAACTCCAGCCTTTACTAACTGCGACTTTTTCAAGATTATCCTAATATTTTACAAAAAGAATTTGCACACTAATTGATGAGATTTCCCTCATTTATCTTTGAGTATCTCTATACCCGGTAGGGCTTTACCTCCAATAAATTCAAGTGAAGCACTGCCGCCTGTTGAGATATGACTTACCTCAGATTTATTTGCCATAATTTTTCGTAAAGCAGACACTGAATCGCCACCTCCAATAACTGTCTCGGCTCCACGTAATCGAGCTAAAATGGTAGCTATTACTATGTCTATAGTTCCATGAGAGAATTCTCTTATCTCAAATACACCCATAGGGCCGTTCCAGAATACTGTACCATTAGTAGATGATATAATAGACATGTAGTTTTGTGAGGTTTTTGGGCCTATGTCAAAACCTATCATATCAGATGGAATCTCGGTACCAACAAGTTGAATACGATTTCGCTCATCAATATTCGGAGCAATAAATTGATCTTCTGGAAGTAAAATCTTCTCTTCCTTCTCAAGAATTTCAGCTGCCCAAGAGATGTAATCATCTTCGACAGGAGATTTACCTACGGAATATCCTTTTGAAGCAAGAAAAGTGTAAGCTATCGCGCCTCCAACAAGTACTTTCTCAGCTTTATCAATGAGTCTTTTCAGAGCATCTATTTTATCACGTATTTTTGCTCCTCCAATAACTAAAACGAATGGTTGTTCCGGCTCATCTCTTATATTCGTGAGATATTTCAGCTCTTTCTGCAGTTGAAGACCTGCCAGTCTATATTGTGAAAGGGTTGGGACCCCATAAATTGATGCATGTTTTCTATGTGAAGCACTAAAGGCATCGTTAACAAATATCTCTGCGTAAGAGGCTAAAGATTGAGCGAATTTTTCATCATTTTTTTCTTCTCCAGAATGAAAACGTAAATTTTCAAGAAGTAGGATTTCGCCATTTTGTAATTTTTGGATGCTATTTTCTACATTATGGCCAATACAATCGTCAATCCAATTAACTTTTTTTTCTGGAAGAAGAGATTGTAATCGACTAATTACTGGTTTTAATGAGAAATATGATTCATATTTTCCTTTAGGTCTTCCTAAATGTGATATGATGATTAGTTTTGCTCCTCGTCTTGAAAGGTATTCTAATGTAGGAATTGAACTTCTTATCCGGAAATCGTCGTCTACTTCTCCATTGCTGATGGGAACATTAAAATCGAGTCTGACTAGCACTTTTTTTCCTTTGTAGAAATCATCTTGAAAGTCTGTTATTGAAGTTTTCAACTTTAATCATCCTATCCAATTTGTATTTTCTTCTTAGAAGTCAGTGATTCTTAATTTGATTCAAGCCTATCTCAATCAATAATTAGTTTTTATTTTATAGAAGATCTTTAAATTCGATTTATTCAATTTAATAGATCACAAATGATTGATTTCTCTTCAATCAACATATTTGCTTGGATCATTTTCGAAATTTTCTTTACAGTTTGGGGAACAGAAGAAGTATGTTTTTCCTTGATATTGACTGGTTAGTTTGCATGTTTTTTCATCAATATTCATGCCACATATTAGATCCTTAGCCAAATCAGTCACTCCAGATTGTCTATTGTAAATTTACTTTATAGATTTAGCTCTGTCTTTGCTTTGACAACTTGTAATATATCGCTGTGGGTTACTATTCCCAGAAGATCTCCATCGACTACTACCAAGACCTGACCTACATCATGTTTTGACATTTTCATTAAAGCATCAATAGCTTCTCTATCCGGTCTTACCATTACAATCTTCTCGGTCGGTCTGATAATATCCTTTACAGAAGTTGTTTTCCAACGATCTTTTGGAATCTGTTTTGCATCTTGTATAGATGCTAAACCTAGAATTTTTCCATCTTTCAATACGGGATATACTTCATGTCTGTATTGAAGCAGATATTCATTTACGAAAAGGTCTATGCTTATGTCGGGTTCAATAGTCTTGACATTTTTGGTCATTATGGCTCCTATTGAGATTCCCAAAAGTGCCTTGTTGATCAGAGTATGTCTGAGGCTTGATTCGGCTCCGCTTCTAAGGAAAAATCCTATGAAGACAAGCCAAATCCCTGTCGGCCACAAACCCACAAAGGTCAGTAATATACCAATGGCAATCATAAGATAAGCTAACCAGACGCCAATTCTAACTGCAATTTTTGTTGCACCAACTAAGTCTTTTCTCCATAACCATAACGATGCACGTAATATTCTACCACCGTCCATTGGAAAGCCGGGCAGAAGGTTAAATCCAGCAAGAAATGTGTTTATCCAAAATCCATACTCAAGAGGAGCATTAATTTGGGGTGGCATCTGAAGGCTTGAAGTAGAATAGTATGCGATTCCAAATATAGCTGCTAGTAGTAAGCTTGAAACAGGACCTGCTGCAGCCATTTTCAATTCAATACTTGGGTTTTGAGGTTCCTCGGTCATTTCGGAGACTCCTCCGAAGAAGAATAATGTGATTCTAGCTATCGGTAGACCATATCTTCGAGCTACTATTGAATGACATAATTCGTGAAAGAGAACAGATGCAAAGAGCATAATTGTAGCTATTAATCCGATTATCCAGTATGTTATTGCGGATAGACCTGGATAGTTGAAAGGCATGTATCCTGTAGATAGTATCAGAAGGATCAAAATGAAGATGAAGATCCAGCTATAGTGAATTGCTATTTGAAAGCCTGCAAGATGTCCAATTCGGTAAGACAAGAATATCCCTTATCCAGACTTTATAGTAAAGCTAAGTAATCTTCTAAATTCATTTCTTTAGGTTACAGATTTGCATCTTCATTCTGAATAATATGCATCTAGACTTGATTTAGATCTAAGGCATAACTACTTCGAAGTCTTCTCCTTTGTATATTACTTGCATCAATACGTAAAGGAAGTCTTCTTTACTCGGAACTGTGAGGCCTTTTTCAAGAATTCCTTCATAGACTTCGTGTGGCTTTAATTCAGCGTTTGAAATAGGTATTATTACTGGCGCATTATCTTCGTCTTCGATGTATATCTCAGTATTCCGTTTTACTACTCGAAGTTTCGACATTGTTCTCCTACTTGAACTCCACTTAATTTAACGAGTATAATAATATAGAGTTCCCTATCAACTTTTTTTGATTTAGATATTATGCGAAGCAATAGGGTTACAATTAATTTGGTGGTTTATGGTAGCCCGGGGGAGATTCGAACTCCCGTCCGCGGGTCCAAGGCCCGCTATGCTTGAACGGTTAGTATTTCTTTGTCCACTACACTACCGGGCTATATTTCTTACATCTCTATAGTCAGATATTTTCATATTTACGAGATGGCGTTTTGTCTTTGTTGAGTTCTTCCATTAAATAAAATTATAGTTTATTTTTAGCTATCTTTCAGAGGGCAAATCAAGTTTCAATTACTTTCTAGATTGAAAGGTTTTCCTTGAGTTTTCACTTTTTCAGGAAGTTTTTCAATCCATTTCTTGAGGAATTTCAAATCTTCATCTTTTGATCTAAGATTATCTGGTAGCATGTGTGGTATCTCATCAATTATCGGGTAGAATCGGTTACATTCAGAACATACAATTATTCCCTCTACAACTTCACTTTTCTCATCAAATACATGAAGGTCAAGCGGGTGATGTTTGTCTATTGGGCATGCAAGTATTTCCATCAATTTTCTTTTCAAGATGTATAAACCTATTTTAGATAATTATCCTAATAGTAGGTAGTTATTTTGTCCAGACGCCTCTTCCGACGCCTCTGTAAATCATTCC
Source organism: Bathyarchaeia archaeon (assembly GCA_049676905.1). Taxonomy (GTDB): domain Archaea; phylum Thermoproteota; class Bathyarchaeia; order 40CM-2-53-6; family RBG-13-38-9; genus RBG-13-38-9. The sequence continues at coordinate 16,362 of JBAUBP010000249.1, read as the reverse complement.
AGTTTTTTCTATCTCTTTTGGTTTTAGGATGCCAGCTGCATCAACAACAACGCATCCTTTTGCAGAAAGGGAGGCAAGTTTCATTGGGTCTAGTTCTTTGAATTCGTCGTGTCCTACAGTTAATATTATGCACTCTGCATCTTTCAGGACAGTTTCAATAGTGGCTTCCGATTCATAACCCATCATTTTTATCTCTGCAAATATGAATTTTGGATCATATACTTTGACTTTACTTCCTCTTCTTTTGAGAGCCTCAATTAATTCGATTGTTGGTGAATAACGTGTTTCCTTGACATTGGCTCGGTATGAGATGCCAAGGATTGTTACTTTTGCTCTGGTAAGAGATCGTCCTACTTGTCGTAATCCTGAGGCGGCAAGCCTTGCGACATGTTTGGGCATTTCATCATTGATTCTTCTTGCATCTTTGATGAGTTTGAGTTTCAATCCTACTGATTGTGCTTCCGTCTGAAGCATATAGGGATAAAGTGGTAGGCAATGGCCTCCCACTCCTATTCCTGGGTGATGTAAGTGTGAGTATGGTTGAGTGTTTGCTAATTTCATAGCCTCGTAATAATCTATTTCTGCTCTTTCACAATATAGCGCTAGTTCGTTTGCTAATGCTATATTGAGATCTCTATAGATTGTCTCGAATAACTTTGATGCTTCAGCTGTTTTTAAGTTGCTTGTCTTTATGATACCTGATTTTACTATTGTACCAAGAACTGCTGAGGCGGCCTTTAGGCTGGCGTCATCAAATCCAGCGACTATTTTCTTGTATTCTTGGATGTCTTTTAGTGCTCTTCCCGACATTGCTCTAATAGGACTGTAAGCTAGTCCAAAGTCTTCTCCTGTGATAAGGCCTGAATGTTTCTCCAGGATGGGTTTTACGATTTTCTCAACTACGTTTGGAGCCACGGTACTCATGAGTATTACTAATGCCCCAGGGATCAAACCTTTGCCCAATTCTTTGCAGGCGGATTCGAGAATGGTGTAGTCTGCTTGCTTTTGATTATCTACTAAGGTTGGAACAGCAATTATTATTACTTCACTACCTGAAGCCGCATTTTCGACATTATTCAGAGATTTTAGCTTGCCCGAGCTAGTGTGTTTAACTATTAGTTGGCCGAGTTTAGGTTCTTCGAATGGAGATTCTCCTCTGTTTAATTTATCTACTAGTTTTTGGTTTTTGTCTGCGCCAAGTACTTTCGCTCCAGCCTCTGCGAAAAGGCAGGCCAGAGGGAGACCCATCCATCCGAGTCCGATAACAGCAACGGTAATATTTCCGCGTGCAAGTTTTTTTGGAATCATGTCAGGTTTGAGTTTCATTATAGTCAGTGTTTTTTCACCATCTATAGATAATCATGATTTGTTGAGTTCTTGTTCTATTATATTATTAAGTCGTCATTATACTCAAAAATATGAGTATATAATGAATTTGACGAGATATATGATAATAGATTTGGCTTATTTGGAGAAAGTGTCATATTTGAATCGAATTAGATCGTTGAAGTATTAGAAAGTTTGAGTGGGCTTCTGACTTGAAGATACTTGTAGATATGCTTACTCCAAAGCAAGCACTCTTTCTTGGAGAACTGTCTAACAGGATAGAAGATAAAGGACATGATGTAGTTAGGGTTACAAGGAGGTTTCATGAGACTCTCTATCTTTTACGATTGAAGAAGATTAAAGCTAGGATTATTGGAACTTATCGACTGAATTTAGAGGGTAAGTTACATGAGAGTTTGAAAAGAACATCTAGACTTGCACGTTTGATGAAGAATCTAAATGTAGAGTTGGTTTTGGCTTATCCTTCAGTCGAGGCTGCAAGGGCAGCCTATGGTCTATCAATTCCATATTATTGTGTCAGTGACTCTCCACATGCAGAGGCCGTTTCCAGGTTAACGGTTCCTTTAGCGAACAGACTTTTTTCTCCAGCAATTATTCCCAAAGAAGACTGGATCCGATATGGTATATCAAAGTCAAAGATAATTCAATACAATGCTTTGGATCCTTGCGTTTGGATAAAAAACTTGAAAAAGGATCCTAAAATTCTCCGTAAGTTAGGTCTGGATCCAAAAGATAAGTTAATCATATTGAGATTTGAAGAATCATTTGCAGCATATCTCTTGAATAAGGAAGGTGACTGGAGGAATCAAGCTTCAAGGATTCTTGATGAATTATTAAAAAAATGTGGAGAAGCCAGAATAATTGTTCTTCCACGATATAACCATCATTACAAGTTATTGAAAGAATTTAAAGGAAAAGTAATTGTTCCAAAGACCATGATATATGGTCCTGCTCTCTTAGCATTTTCTTCAGTATTCATAGGTGGTGGAGGTACTATGACAGCCGAAGCGGCTTTGATGGGTGTTCCAACACTATCATATTTCCCGTCCGGACCGACATATGTGGAGTCTTACCTTCAAGGGAAAGGTCTGCTAACTCGTAATCTGGATCCAAAATCAATATCTCAGCAGACATTACGCTGGATTGATGATGATGGTTATAGAAAAGAATGTCAAAAGAAGGCTCAAGAACTATTAGATAAAATGGAAGATCCTTTGCAAGTAATTCTCGAGAATATTGACTGATTGTTAAAAATAATCTTTGTTAGTTAAAAAAAGTGATTTTAAAAATAAATAATGAATAAAAGATGGAATGTTGGATCAACAGGATTCAGTAAGTCTTAACTATGTTTTGATTTCACTGCTGCTACAATAACACCTGATACCAATCCAGCCAAGAAAAGTACTGCTGCAGTTTGTACAGGTTTTCTGTTCATCACATCTTTAAGCTGAAACTTATACTCATTTGCAGTTTTGTTAGCATATTCTAATTTGTTATGAAGTTCTGTAATTGGGGTTTTATTTTCTTTTGTTTTTGTTGACATGAAAAACCGCACCTCCTTTTTTATTATTTGTTTAGAATAGGGAGTTTTGTTGTTTCAATGAAACTCAACAATTAATTGATGTTTGAGCTCGAAAATAGTCGACATGGAACATGGGAATATGAGTATATTTTTGTCAGATCTCAAATCTGATTTATAACGTGCTCTATTGAGCGATAAAAGATGATAATTTTTTTTAAAATCTAATGTATCATTGATGTATCAGTAATTCCACATCATGCTGACCAGGAAATATTTTTTCAGATGAGTCCAAGTCTATTCAATCAGACTTACATTACCATGTTATCAGGTATCTATAATAGGTATAATTTTAAGTTATACTTATCCACGTAAAATAGTAAAATTCTAATTAATTCGAAATAAGGTCTTCCTGAACGTTTTAGACGAGATTTCAGCTTATTTGACCCTCCAGCTCGCCAGTTTTCCTGAGATAAAATAGGGCCTTGATCTCTTAGCTAACATCAAAAAAATTATGGTGGTGCGGGGAGTGGGATTTGAACCCACGAACCCCTACGGGATAGGCTCCTGAAGCTTACGTGGCATACTGCTTCTACGCCTTTGACCTGACTAGGCGATCCCCGCAATTTCTCATTTTTATCATAGAAGATCTTCTTCAAGATATCGTTGATCATCTGAAAATGTTTGGGTACTAATTCAGTGATTCTCTGGCTCCATAACAGTTTTAAGAGGAGAGACTAAACAACTCATTGAAATGGAACCTTACGACGAAGAAGAGCAGCCAGCGCCGACTTTTCCGACAAGAAAAGTAATGCTTGTAATAGCAGCGCTCTTCGCAATTTTTGTGATATGGTCTATAGGTAGTCAACTGATCTGGTTAATACTTAATTTCAAAGAGTTCGGTGAACTCTTTCTCAGACCAATCTATTTTGAGATAATAGGCGGAACCATACTCGCAATTATCGCTTTCGTGAGACTCGACATCCTAAATAGACGCTCTCTAATTTGGTGGTTTATTAATCTAATAATTTCCGCCTTCAAAGGATATGGGGCAATTCCACCAAATCGAATCGACTTTAAAAGTTTCAAACTAACACCAACGAAATTCGCTCTCTGGCAAATTACAAAAGTTCTCTTAGGAATGATGTTATTCAGGAATTATGTTTTCGGCATGGCTACCTATGCCATGTCTCAAGGTTGGGATCCAAAGCTTGATCTAGTACTTGGCGTATTCAAACTACCTTTCATCACTCCTCCAATGGATGGCTCATATGCTCAAATGAATGTTCTACCCATGATACCTGCAATAACACTCTTACTAGGTCCATTACTAGCAGCATTCGGAACCCGTCTAGTAATCTTGGTCGCTATTACTCAACTTGCAAGAATATTCACACCCACCCCTGATGAGGCTTCTGGCGCCGTTCCTTTTGGGGTTAGCTGGCGAGTAGCCTCGTTCGAAGGTGTTTTATCAATAGGCCTTTTCTGGGTCATGTTCAATAGTTTCTTCTTAGCAGTCATAGATTACAATACACGCTACATCATTGGAGGTCTGGCTGTAGGCGGCGTCTTATTTGCAATATTTTACTATCTAGATTTACGCTATTCAAAAGGGCTCTCTACACTTAGACGACGCAGGGTTACCATCAGAATACTCAGTATCTTCATGATAGCTCTGGTAACAGGTTCAATCATGGCCATAAACAATAGTGTAGCAGACGCGAGAAAAGTAGAATGGCTTGGACCATACACATCCCAACAGATTGCTGTCAATCGATATTTTGCAGAACTTGATAAAGTAAGAGAGGTCCCGTATGACATCAGTCTAAAAGTTACTCCGAAACATATGATTGAGGAACATATCGCAGATAATAGACAGCTTTTGAACAAAATTCGTTTATGGGATTGGGAGGCTGCCTTCGCCAAACTAAAACCTGAGATTGGTCTGATACCCTATGTCGATTACCAAGATTCCGACATTCTAAGATTCAACAATACACTATACTGGAGCTCATCAATGAAACCCATACTTCCAGAGACAGTTCTTCAATCAGATCAATGGTATGCTGAACACTTAGTCTATACACACGTTCCCAATGGATTCTTTATTCTTAATGCCAACGAAGGCGTGATCGAAGATGCTGACCAATTCTTCAAACAGAGGAGGATCTACTATGGTGAGGGAGGTCTCCTATCTGAGACTTGGGCTACATATCCAAAAGACCGTGAGGAAAGCGAGGAGTTGGAAGGATACTTCTATTCTGGAAATGGTGGCGTAAGTCTCTCTCCTCCTTTAAGTTGGATCTTCGAATTCAATTTCTTTCTAGCCTATCGTACACAGACGGTGGAGGTCTTAAGGTATAGAGACATTTACGATCGAATAGAAATGCTATTCCCATATTTCGAATACGACTTTTTCGGAAAGAAAGTAGACATGTTCCCAGTTACAGATGGTGTTCAAACATATTACTTGATGCCACTTATTGTTCGACTCGATACAGGAAAGGTTCCATGGAGCAGTAACAATCCATTGATGAGACTAGCCGGCTATGCATTGATCGACATATACAACGGTGATATCCAAATATTTGTGATCGGAGACGACTTCTTTAGTGAATTATTCAAAGATGCATACAGTGAATATATCAAAACAGAAATTCCTGAATGGCTTGAACTTCAGACAAGATACCCTGAGGAACTGTTCGAGTGGAGAGTTGGGATGTTCAATTATTACCATGTCACTGATCCAGCTACCTTCATAGTAGCAAAAGAATTCTTTGAAGTTCCAGAAGGCTTAGATTCTTACTATATAATGTCTAAACCTTCAGGTTTCGATGAACCTGAATTTGTAGGCTTGCTTTCTCTTGAACTTCGAGGAGCGAAGGGACGGAACTTAGCTGGATACATGGTAGTAGAGAATGATTATTCCAGGCTAGGTGTTATGACTTTCAATAGAGTTTCACTGGAATCGGAGACAAAATTACTTGGACCTACAGCAACACGTGAAGCCCTCGAGAAAAATGCAGAATTCGCCACTTTGAGGACTCTACTTAGAACACCACGCATAGGAGACAATATCCTATACAGAGTGGGCGAGCATGACGTATACTTTATACCTGTTTATACTGCCGGAGCTGGAGGTGTTGTGACTGAGTTGGGAATTGTTGCTTGTGTGGGCGCTCGATTTACTGGAGAATATATTGTTGGTCTTGGGGATACGGCAGAAGAGGCTTATAGAGAATATTTGGCTGCACTAGGCCAGATTGAGTTGCCTATGCCTGAAGTTCCTGCAGAGCCAGAGGAGGATGTTGAAGATCGAATTGCAAATATTCTAAGTATCTTTGAAAAAGCAAATGTTACACTAATGACTCCTGAAGCTTTGAATCCCACGGTTTCTTATAATGAATGGACGACAGATTATGTGTCAATTGACCAATGGAATGAGACCAGACATCTAGTCGAAGATTTTATCTCTGATTGGGCTATTGAGACAGACAAAAATCTTATGTGGCGAGAAGGATCTACTATAAACTTCGGAGTGCTCTTAAACATCGATGGAATAACCGAACTCCACTACATAACCGTTAATCTCGAAGTTGAAGAAAACCCTGAGGAATAAATATGAGTCTCTATAAGAAACGACGTGGACGTGAAATCGGTGATGCGATCAATATTATCACGATTTTCATTGGGCTCATTGTTGTTGGGGTAATACTTACTCTACTAGTTAGATTTCAAAGAGGATTGTTAGGCATAGTTCTCGGCGGTTTGGCTGTAGCACTTGTAATCTATTGGATTCTAGAAATAAGGAAGACAATGAAAACAGAATTTAAAGTAAGAGAAATAGAAGCTAGAGAATGGACACCTGACATAATAGAAAACAAGGACGAAATCGTGGTTGTCGGCAAAGTGCCAGGTCCAAGAGAGAAAATAAAAGTTCTTTTAGAAGAAAATTTCCTAGAAGTCAAAGGTGGTCTCGGCTTCCGTAAAATCGTGAAATTACCATCCAAGATAGTGAGCTTCAATACTTCATACAATAATGGAGTACTTGAAGTAAGATTAAAGAAATAATCGAAATTTTCAACAATAACCGCTTCACCGATCTAGGGATGTAGATTCTTTGAAAAAGACTACAGACTCAAGAAAATTATCAATAATTGTCTTGGTTACCTGCCCAGATAAAGAAAATGCAAATAAGATTGCCTCCTCGCTTATAGAAAAAAAACTGGCTGCATGTGTAAATACAATTAACAATGTTGAAAGCATATTCAGATGGAAAGGAAAGACCGAAAAATCTTCTGAGAGCCTCTTAATTATAAAATCAAAGAAGGGACTTCTCAAGAAATTGATTGCGGATGTGCAGCAAAATCATCCCTACCAACTACCGGAAATTCTTGCTCTGCCAATCATAGGAGGATCTAAAGCATATATCGACTGGCTGAATAATGAGACTCAGAAAACTTAATTTAAAAATATTGTTCCAGTGAATAATTTTGATTGTCTTTAAGAAGACAGATCTTCAAATAATCGCTCAGCATTCAAGAGATTTGTTTCCAACCGAATCATGCGGCATAATTCTGGGAAAGAAACAAGACAATATCAAGATGGTTAAAAAGATATTTCCAACAAAAAATATTTTAAAATCTCGCACAAAATATCAAATCAATCCTCGGGAACAATTAAATATCTATATGAAAGCCGATGAAATATCACTCGAGGTCCTGGGTTACTATCATAGCCACCCATTTGGAGATACAAAACCATCAGAAATAGATATCAAAGAAGCAAATCAGCCTTGTTGTTCTTATGTTATCTACTCAAATGAGCAGGATGATTTCAAGTCATTTCATTGGAATGGATCTTCATTCCTTGATGAAGAACTTAGGATTTCCAATTAACATATTCCTCATGAAAAAATTCAGTTAACAAATTTGGATTCATATGTCATTGACCACTATGTTCATGACGAATTATACCAACATTTAAGAATGGGCGCAGGTCTTTCTCTAGCCGATTTAATATTAGAGAAGGCTACTCATATTGGATGCTTTAAAGAAGGTTGAGGTCGAGAAACTTCAAACTCCACCCGTTACAGTCCCATCAACTCATACCATCTCAAAAATTGTTGGCGTCTTAAAAGACAAAAATTGTTATGAAGTATTTATTCCTGGAAGAGATAAAGTTGGAATAGTAACAGTTAGAGACATTCTTAGAGTCTCCCATCCTACAACCACAAAGACCTCTAGTATTATGAAATATCCTACTAGCCTTTCACCAACTACTTCTCTGGGTGAAGCTGCAAGAATCTTGACTGATTATCGACTCAGGGCACTACCAATAGTGGAAGGAAGAGAACTCACAGGTGCGTTGACAGCAAGAAAAATTCTTGAATTCTTATTAGAAAAAGGTTCTTTGAATCTCCCAGTAAAGTCACTCACGACAGGTAGGTTAACAACAATATCTGAGAACGATACAGTAGCGAAGGCTAGAAATCTAATGGTAGATCAGAAAATTGATCATCTACCAGTGATTTCTGATAAGAACATTGCTGGCATTGTGACTTCTAATGAGATAGTATTCAGATTAATACCAAGAGAAAGGGTCGGTATTGCGATGACAAGTACGCGTGGCGCTCAAAAAAACCTTGGATACCAAGCAAGTTCAATCATGGAGACACCATTGACATGCCTAGCTAAAGATAAAGCATCAGAAGCATTAGCGAACATGCTTCGAGCAGGCAAGACTTACAATTTAGTGACAGTCCTGGGAATGGTTCAAAGTATTGTAACTCCAAGAGATTACATTAATCTTGTCGCCGAGCCCAGACCCATAGTGGAAATCCCGGTTTACATAATAGGATTGCCAGATGACCCATTCGAGGCTGAAGTTGCCAAGTCAAAATTCTTGAACACAATTGGAACATTAAAAAGAACTTTTCCAGGAATAGAGGAAGCACGTTCGGTTATTAAAATCTCAGAGTCAGTGAAGGGAAAAGAAAGAAGAAGATATGAAGTAGACATCGCAATAACAACACACAAGGGAGTCAAAAACTACACTCACTCTGGCTGGGAGTTACCAAGCATCTACGATAAGTTGGCTACGAGGATCAAACGCTTAATGACACAGCGTCGAGGAACCACTAAAAGATATTTGAGAAAAGGACAAAAGACAAAAAGAAGACGTTAATTCTTTCTAATTTAAAAAAAATAGTAAGATGGATCAGCCTTGGCAGACATTCAAGGAGTCTGCCTTGAATTGGACATATACATTTTTCCCTTTATTTATACACAAATCTTTGAGAGAACTCAATGTTAATTCTGACTCAATTGGAAAGCCTACGTCCACCAAAACCTTTGCACTAGACTTCATCTTAACAATGTCAGATACCTTTCCTGTCATATTGTTACAGACGCATCCACACCATTTCGGATTTCTAATTAATGGTTCAATTGATAAGATGATATCTTCTGGTTTTATTGTAAGTATAATCTTTTCTCCATCTCCTTTTCCAATCACTGGCGCTAAGATTTCCACATTACCTATTTTGACTTTGGCGGGACCTGAAGCAGCTTGAACTATTTTTCCATCATATACATTTAGTCCGAGGAAGTTTGCCACAAATTTGGAGTTTGGCTTCTCTAGTATCTCATCACGGTTACCTATCTGTTCTACGACGCCTTCACCCATCACAGCTATCCTATCAGAGATGGTACATGCCTCAGCTAAATCATGTGTAACATATATTGATGTTACTTCGAGAGGTTCTAAAAGATTCTTAAAGTCGGTTCTTAGACTCTCTCGAGTTTTCGGATCTAATGCAGACAGAGGTTCATCAAGAAGCAGAAGTGTAGGATCAATTGCTAAAGCTCTTGCCAAGGCTACGCGCTGCTGCTGACCTCCACTAAGCTCATGTGGATAACATTGGGCATAATCTTTCAATGCTATAAAGTCGAGAAGCGAATTGATTTTTTTCTTAATCTCATGTCTAGGCAGATGTTTAGCTTTCAATCCGTATGAGATATTTTCATCAACTCGCATGTGAGGGAATAATGAATAATTTTGAAAGACATACCCTATCCCTCTATCTGAGGGATTAACATGGATTCTTTTCCTTCCTTTTTTTCCATCAACAAGAATTTTGTCAATGTAAATTTCTCCCTCATCTGGTGAACACAAACCAGAGATTATGTTGAGCATGGTTGTCTTGCCACAGCCGCTAGGTCCGACTATTGATAGAAGCTCATTTTTTTGAACTTGTAAAGTGACATTTTTCAAAACTTCTTTGTCTGAAAATCGTTTTTTTATTGTTTTGAGTTCTATCATAGTCTTGCCCCGTATCGTTTTCGGCCAAGTATTTTGAAGAGTGCGAGGACTCCGAATGATACTACTATAAGGATTGCTGAGAGGACATTTGATGCCATAGGATCTTCAGCCATTAACATGTAAATGGCTAATGGCATAGTCTGTGTTACTCCTGGAAGATTACCTGCAAACATTAATGTTGCACCAAATTCCCCCATCGATCTGGCCCATGTCATTATTGTACCAGCTAAAAGTCCGTGTGAAGAGAGAGGAAGAGTTATTGTAAGAAAAACTCTTAATCTTGAAGAGCTCAATATTTTTGCGCTATTAACTAAATTCCTGTCAACGTCCTCAAATGCTGCCTTAGCCGATCGTATTAGAAAGGGTGATGCAACAAAGATTTGAGCCAAGACAACGGCGATGGTACTACCCGGCAGAATTATTCCAAATTCTTTGAGTGTAGGTCCAAGTATTCCTCTGGGGGCAAAAGCTAACAAAAGTGCTATACCAGCAACTGCTGGTGGAAGGACTATTGGGATATCAAGTATAGTATCAACAATTGATCTACCAGGAAATCTCCTAGTTGCAAGTAAATATGCAGTGGGTATACCAAAGATAAAGGAAATGAGAGTAGCAAAGGATGAAGTTACTATGCTTACAGTTAAAGCGCCTAGAACCTGCGGATTTCTTAATTGAAGTATCAACATATCCAAATCTAGATTCAAGAAGACCGCTGCGATTGGAAATGAGATGAATGCTATGAAAAAAAGACATGCGAATGCCAATAACGCGATAATTAATCTATCAGAGACCCGCTCGAGCCCCATTATGAAAAACCCTCCATTCTTGTAGCCAACTCCTTACCCTCATCTGATAGAATAAATTCAACAAATTTGACTGCTAATAGTGCACGCCAGAGTCTAGTCTCAAAGAATATATAATGCTTATCTTAGCTACAGAAGTAAACTAACATACTTACTTTACAAGAGCGTAGTGCGTGCCATACTAGCATCTTCCTTGAATTCTGATCAAATATTGTTACTATGATGTTCGTAGCCGCGTTTGTCAATATCATGGTATTTATTTTTCAATTTTAGAATAATTTTTCCAGAATTTTCTGTTACGTGTCCAATTGGTATTAATGTACGAATCTTTTTCTTTGTTTTTTTGTATAGGGTGGGTTTCTGAGTAACGACTAATTCATATTCTTCCCCACCATAAAAGGCAAGCTCAATCGGATCAAGATTATTCTTTATCGCAAATTCTTTTACTTCTCGATGGATTGGAATCTTGTTGATTTGAAAACCTACATTACTTGATTTTGAAAGCTCGGATAGGCTCCAAGCAAGGCCATCACTTGAATCTATTGATGAATTTATGAGATGATTTTTTGCTAAAGTTAATCCTTCAGATAGTCTTGCTTTAGGCATGTATACAGCCTTAATGGCCTTCGCTTTTAATTTTCGAGAGATGGCCATATTCTTCTTTATAATCTTCAAACCAAGTGCCGGCAATCCAAAAGTTCCGGTAACCATTACTATATCGCCCACTTTTGCGGTGTCACGCCTAACGAGCTTCCTCTCTTCGCAGATGCCAAAAGCAGATACATCAATTGTTAAATCTGTGGATTCGTTTGTGTCTCCACCTATGACATGTGTACAGTATTCTCTGGCTGCTGCATTCATCCCTCTACCAATTTGTCTAACATAATTTTCACTTATCTCTCTAGGTAAGCCCAAAGAAATCAAAATGCCCATAGGTTGAACACCCTTGGCAGCAAGATCACTTATGACGGAAACTACCGCCTTTCTAGATGTCTGCCAAAGATTCATGCCTTCAGGAATATCTGTCTTCGCAACAAGCATATCACATTTCATAACGGCTAATTTGCCTCTTCCAATACGAATTGCAGCAACATCGTCTCCAAAAGGCAACGGATTATTCTTCATCTTATCTTGAAGCTTAATTATGATGCCTATGATTTTTCTCTCAGTCAGCTTATTTTTCTTTAACATAGTTAATCGCTGATCATTAAAACATTAGATACAATATCTCTGAAACTTTAACTCTAAAAAATGCTTATGAGCATGACTATTAAGAGATCGGTAGGCCCCGGCACTTTTCTGCCCCGGTTCCTAAAGGTTGATCAAGGCGGGAAAGCTCAGCTCGGTAGAGCGACGGCTTCGTAAGCCGTAAGTCCTGGGATCAAAGCCCAGCCGGGGCTCCATGATTCAAGTTAGATTTCTTTTGCTATTATACGTAATTCTTTCAGAGTTTGACAAATGTCTTAGTAATGCTTATCCAAGAGAAATCAATTGCGAATCTATCGGAGAACATGCTAATCGCTCTTACATTCCCCTGGGCTAAGTCGAGAAACTATAGCCTGAGCGCTTTAATAGGGGCAATTGAAATCGATCCTGACCTAACAGATATCGAAATAATAATTGTTAACGGCAGTCTAAAGAAATCAATCGAGCGGATCTCTAAAAAATTTGATAAGATAATAATTTGCATTTCGTTTATGACCCCTGATCTCAAACATATTAGAAATGAAATAGTCAGTCTTAGTTCCCTGCAGAAACCAATCCGTAAAAAACTCATTCTAATAGCTGGCGGACCACATCCAACCGGTGATCCTTTAGGAACTCTGCAGATGGGTTTTGACATAATCGTAATTGGCGAAGGAGAAAAAACACTAAGACAAATAATATCCAAAATAAAGAATAATGATTCTATAGACGATTTGAAAGGTTTAGCCTATCAGAAAAATCATCAACCCTTTATAAAAAAATCTAATGACTGGATCAACCTTGATGATTTTCCAGCTTTTGCACCTTTGCATCGTCTATTTTCTCCAATTGAAATATCTCGTGGATGCCCTTTCGTCTGCAATTTTTGTCAAACCCCTAGAATTCATGGTTTTTCAATGCGTCATAGAAGCATCTCTAACATCTGTCGACACTTGAAATATGCATCCAAGATAGGAAAGAAGAATACATGGTTCATTTCTTCCAATGCCTTTGCATATGGTTCATTTGATGGTAAAAAAACTAATGAAACAGCAATAGAAGATCTACTGAGATCAATAAGAAAAATCCCGAGCATGGAAAAAATTTTTTTTGGCACTTTTCCATCTGAAGTACGACCCGAATTTGTAACAAATGACCTTGTTTCACTGGTTATCGAATACTGCAGCAATAGAACTCTGTCGATAGGCGCTCAATCAGGAAGTAGTAGACTATTGGAATTCATTCATAGAGAACATACTGTGGAAGAGATAATGAATTCTATTGAAATTGTAAGAGAATATGGGATAATTCCATATGTCGATATTATTTTTGGTCTTCCATCAGAGAATGATGAAGACAGAGCGAGAACAAGGGAATTAATGAAATTTGTGATTGATAAAGGAGGAACAATTCATTCTCATGTTTTTATTCCGCTACCAGGAACACCATTTGAGAGATTTCCTCCAGGAAGAATTACCAGCGAAGACATGAATTATATCCAAAAGCTAACCGCAAGGGGGAAAGCGAATGGTTCATGGCAGCATCAGATGAGAATTGGTGAAGAAATTGATTCGGTGTTCCAGAGTAAAAAACGCGCATTATGAAAAAATCTTCTGATGATTTTAACATATTTAGATTGATGTAGAGAATTCGTTTAGGTCTTTCTTTCAACTTTTATTTTGCATTTGGTCGCTACTGCGGCAATAGCTCCTAATGCAGCAAGCCAAGGCGCTATGAATACACCAACAATGCCGACTGTTGCTGGTATTTCAAGAAGCGTTTTTCCTTCCTCATTCTCGACAATTAACCTAGTGACATTCCCTTCATGAAGAATTTCTTTAGTCTTCTGAATTAGTTCTTCTGACTTGACGTCAAATTCTTCTACAATTGTTTTGGCGGTGTTTTTACCGCAGTTTGGACAGTATTTTGTATTTTCAGATATCTCGGTACTACATCCATTACATGTTACCAATATGCTCACGTTTCATCAATTTTATTTTCATATTAATCAATTGAGAATAGAAACATTGTAAGATTGTTTACAGAGATGTTATTTAACAAGTACAAATTGAAATAATTTCTGCGTTATTCTACTATACCTGTAAAATATCAAATCATTTCGGAATTTTTGATTTATACAGGCACAATTAATCAGTATAATACAACTTACTAAGTAAATGAGTGTCCTGTACTAGATGATTTAAATACAGTTTACCTGAGATATCATTAAAAGACAAAGGTAACAATAAGTTCAGTACGGAGGATCAAAGAATCTACCCTAATCAATATAATTACGGTCAACAAGGCTATGGTGGCTATCCTTCAAGCTACGGATATGGATCCCAAGGAGCATATCCAAGTTCCGGCTATGGTTATCAACCCCAATATCCGCAATATTCACAATCACAATACTACCAGCCACAATATTCACAACCAAATACTCAGCAGTCTCAATATTATCAGCCACAATATCGAAGGGAAGTCCATCCTCCACAACCAACATATCCAGGACAATACGGTTCCCCAACACAACCATATCCAGGACAATATGGCCCTCCAAGACCACCATATCCACCATACGGATTTTTCGGTCGAGCGGGTGCAATAACGGCAGCCGCCATCATATTACTCATCTTAGGAATAGTTGGCATTGGAGGCGGTATCACACTAATTGTAGCAAGTGCATTCCTGCCTTCGTTTGGTGGAATACCTATTATCGGAGATATTATACTAATCAACCAGTGGGTTCTTGGTGGATTAGGTGCAATTTATCTTGGACTCGGGGTCTTGACCTTGCCAGCATTCTACCTACTTTGGAAGAATAAAAGATCGGGAGGAATTATGGGTATAGTCCTAGCAGCGATAATATTAGCAGGATTTGCGATAACGCCCTTCTTCCCTGTGCTCTGGTTCGGGGGAATTTTCGGAGTTGCACTCGCAGTCATAGTAATCATATTGATACCAACCCGATGGAACTCTTTGAGACATAATAATTACCCACGACCGCCCTATTATTGATTGCAGAGATAAAACATTCATTTACATACTAATCTATTCTGGTCTTTTGATCTTTCTGATAAGCCAGATCATTTTCTCTGCAAAATTTTTCACCGTCTGCAGACCTTCATCATCATTAATTACTTCATTTTTTTCTCTTCCGAATGCAATATTCCAGTAAGTTGATCCTGGAACAATCATTCCCTGATGCAGGAAGAAAAATAGCAATTGAGCAAGGGTAAAATTATGTCCTGCCCTCCTAGCGACAACTATGGCTCCTCCAACCTTGTTTTCGAATACCCTACCTTTGGCTATCGACAAGTATCCAGCTCGATCTATAAGGGCTTTAATTTGGGGTGTCGCGGATCCAAAATATACGGGTGAAGACAAAATGATCCCATCAGCATTAGTCATCTTGTCGAAGATCGATTTGAGGTCGTCTTCTATCCAACAATCTCCAGTTTTCCTACATGATAAGCATGCGTCACATGGTTTGATCTCTTTATCTGATAATCTTACTAGCTCTGTTTGAACATCATCCTTTTCCATAGCTTTCAAAGTTTCCGCTACAAGATACTCGGTATTTCCGCCTATTCTCGGGCTTCCTACAATGCCTACTATCTTGATCAAGTCACATAGATCCTTTTTTCATAATTATTTTATTGACGGTCGCTCGTTTTTCATTTAAGGATTTCTATCATTTTCTTTGGAAGTCGAGTTGCTTTAGATTTCTTTTTAATTACGCACACGGACGTGCTATATCCTGATGCGAGAATTTTTTTACTTGACTCATGTTTCACTTTAAAATCAAACTTAATAGTTTTCTCTTTTATCTGGTCTATTTTGGTTTGGAGGACTATTTGGTCATCAAATTTTATTGGGGCATGAAATCGGGCGTATACCTCTCCAACTACTAAAGATAATTTCTGTGGGCTTCCTTCAATATTGATATATCCGTTATTCATGAAAGTGATTCTGTTTGATCTCAATAGTTCTATTCTTCCGAGGCTGAACCATTCAAATATTCTTGGATGAAAGATGTTTCCTGAAAAATCTGTATCTCCAGCTTTAACACGTATTCGAAGGCGTTTACTTTTCATTAGAATGATCAGCACAAAATGTATTTTTGACTGATTGTGTCTTTTATTAATTTATTAATATTTATTTCATTATATATCACTCTTGCAG
>JBAUBP010000248.1:0-4993 GCA_049676905.1 Bathyarchaeia archaeon | reverse complement strand
ATATATTTCTGAAATAAAGGGTATTTTTGAAATAACAAGATGATCTTTTGAGATTCTGATCCTTGAATGCATATTAAGACCTCTACGCCAAACAGCGCCTAAATAGTATCTATTTTCATTTTATTGTAAAACATTAATACTGATATTTCTAGACCAAGTTTAATCAAAATTTGGTATTAGCCTTTATGATCTTAAATACTTCCGTTAA
Organism: Bathyarchaeia archaeon; assembly: GCA_049676905.1. GTDB lineage: Archaea > Thermoproteota > Bathyarchaeia > 40CM-2-53-6 > RBG-13-38-9 > RBG-13-38-9. Next base: position 4,785 of record JBAUBP010000248.1, on the reverse strand, counting down.
ATCCTCTCCTTTCACAATAAAGTCAGCAGCATTTTCAGCTTCTGTATGTCTCGGATTAAAAGCTATTTTAAGTCCTGCTTCTCGTGGTAAATCAAAAACATGATCACCTACAACAACTACTTCAGACATGGTTAAGAACATTGACTGAGCTATGTCTTGAATTATCGATTTTTTATTATCGATAGAGACGTTTGTTTCGATCTCTCCAGTAATAACATCATTCGATATTTTGAGATCATTAGACATAACTACATCCACATTCAGATCTTTCCCAACTTTTTCAGCAAGAAAAGAAATTCCAGCACTTACGATTCCTACTTTTATTCCAGCTTTCTTTAGTTGCCCAATAGTTTCTGTTGCGCCATCAAAATATTTTATCTCAGACGTTATTTGTAAGATCCTTTCTAGTTTGGTTCCTTTCCATAGTGAGCAGTCTAATTTCGCCCATTCTTCATAGCTTATCTCACCATTTTGATATTTTTGAGCATAATTCTTGGCCCATTTCCAAGTACCAAGTTCTGAATGAAGATGCTGCCATATATTTGGTGATCGCGTAATAGTACCATCAAGATCGAAAATAACTAATTTCACTATTGGTTTTGAATTGATTTTTTTCAATTACTACATCCTTGATTATTCAATCTGAAATTAAAACCTGGGAATAACTGCCTAATTGTTAAGGTTTCTGCCTTTCAAAGACCAATTAGACATTCGATTTTGGAATCTCGGAGTTGACAACATTCTTTCAAGTAGCTTTTTTTAGAGTATCTGAGACTATATAGTTAGATCGAGGGAATGCCCAAAAAGAGAAAACTTTTAGATAGTTTATTCCAGCGGCTTGAATCAGATTTTCCGAATTACCTTGTTCCCTATATCCACGAATAAAAGAGTCAGTCAATTGTCTCATTTTATCGCCATATGGCGTTGAATAATGTGCTGAAAAATACAGAAAAACAGCAATATCCCAAGCAAAATCCCTGCCTTTCTTCGCCTGCTCCAAATCTAAAATGAAAACCTTACCTTCAGCACTTCTAATGAAGTTCTCAGGTTTACTATCTCCCAGTTGAATACCAAGCGAATGGACTTTTGCAATATTACGCCCAACATCCGATATACTTTCATAAAGACTCTGTTCATGTTTCCTTTCACTTACAATTTTTTTAATAATATCAACAACTGAAATACCATCAACATATTTCTCAACTAGTATTCTATCAGAAATGCTAATGTGAAATATCTCGGGTACATTCACAAAGTTTCTTTGAAGCAAATGATTTATTCCAAATTCATTTGTCAATCTGGCTTTACCAGAAACAAAAAATGATTTTGTCCCAAGCGCTACCAGATTCAGAGTAAACCATTTGAATCCATGCCAATCCGTAAATTTTTTTGCAACAAGCTTCTCTCCATTTGCATGAACAAGGTATACTTCATTAAGAACTCCTCCTAGAGGGTTAATGAGAATTCGAGAATTTGGTCTAATTTTCAAGACTATTTCTCTAATGTCTCCTTTTGCATCAATGGGTATTAATCCAGTCTTCGTTTTTAAAGATAAATAGACTCTTGGATCTTCCATTTTAGGGCTTTTTGTAGTCAGGTCAAATTCGCGTTTGAATTTCGATACTAGTTCTCTTGATATGAGCTCAGGTGATACTAATCCTGCTCTACCATGCATCAGATATGATGACAAAGCCTTCTTGCTGATTTCAACAACATTTACGACTTTATCGGTAATGCTTCGGGAGATGATGTCGTCAATGAAATCTTCGTTTATGGATATTCCTTTAGACTCGCATTGCAGGATTCCGTCATTTACCAACTTTTCAATTCCACGTTCATATCCCGGCATAACTTTGGCTATGTTCTTGTCCCGCAGATCATTTCGAAATGTGTTTAGATAACTGTACCTTATTGGTGGGAATGTCTTGGATAATCTCGATATATGTGATACTGCAAAATATTTTGGATCTATAATTATTCCTCTTGATGCTTCACCATATTGTTGAATTATGTGTTCAATATCTCCTCTGATTACTTCTTTTTTTAATTCCACTTCCTTCTGTTTTAGATACTCTAAACCCTTCAAGCCAAAATATGGGAAAAGTATTCTACCGGCGACAAAACCACCTAGAGCACCTTTTCTTACATCTAGAATAAAGAGTTCTTCATCAATTTCTAATATTGAAGCCTGATCGCCATTAAGTCTCTCAAAATGATATCTGGCACCTCCAGGATAATGACATATCGCCATACAATCATACAGACTATTCTCTCTCGCGTAACCTGCGACTCTTGATCCATATATTAGAGACGCCACAGGATCATATTCTTCAGCAAGCGCACCTATTACCTCAAGTAGAGAGTCATCCATTATCTTTCTATACCTTAAGTTGAGCCTATCTATTGTGGTTTAACCGTATTTATGAGGTCCCCACATTATCAAAAATGAGTGTAATTACGACTGGTTTACTCTGTTAAAAAAACAATAGGTATTTTCAACTTGGATGCTTTTAAGATGCCATCATAATTCAACAATTTTGAAAGCAAAAAGGTCATATAGTCACTATTTCCAAGCTTTTCCAAACGTATAATGTATTTTTAAGTTCAAATCTTAAATTACTTTTAACAATGGAAACATAATCGAAAAACATCTCAATCAAGAAGATTAAATATCAAGACATAATTAACACCATCTTGAATATTTGGAAATAAATTACTTTCAACACATGGTGAAGATTTCATCAGGTATGGATCCATGTCAACTCTATTCCCTGTAAAATCATCTTACAATCTTAGAATTCAAATTGTGGGAATATTACTAATTCTATTAATCTCAACACTAACTTATTCTACTTTAATTTCTAAAGTGAATTCACAATCACCAACGCACTCAGTGTTTGTTGAAATCTTTACAAGCACATGGTGTGAACCATGTCAAACAGAGCAAATAGTAATTAAAAATACATTCACGAACGATAGTCATATCGCCCATTTCCTTGTTTATCATCTCCAAGATGTTTGGAGTACAACGGCTTCGGTCGATAGGGCAAATCAACTAGACTTTCAGTTTGTCCCATCACATGCATACGACGGCGGATACTCTAGAACAAGTGGTTCAATTATCAATTCTTCTGAAATAGAATCACTTACTTTCAAAAGTGTTCACTTAATTGAATTAACAGTAACAAAAGTTATTAACGGAAATTTATTGACCACTCAAATTTCAGTAGCTGAAAGAAACGGATATTCTTTTAGTGGGGAGGTAGCTGTTTATGTAGTCGAAGACAAGATTTTCCATAATGGAACACAATGGAATTCTATCTATAGAGATCAGATATTCAGACAGGGAATTTTTCTAAAACCAAATTCATATGAAGTCTTTTCAGGAAATTGGTCAATACCAGAATATAGTATCCCGGAAAATATTGAGATTATTGCGGTCGCATTCGATAAGACTTCAACTGGCAAATATGGACCTTATGCAGTTCAATCTGCATGTAGCAAGGATAGTGAACTTGCAATTCCTGAATTTGGGACTCTGCTCCCAATCATTGCAGCATCCACAATCTTAATCACATTTCTAACATTGAAGAGAATTAATTTGAGAAAAAATGGGATTGATCCGAACATCTAAATGGTCAACGGGAAGAATACGCGCAGATGAATAAAAAGATCATCGCGAAAGATACTATCCCATTATTAATTGCATTCATAATAGGAATTTTAATTGTCATCCCACGTTTATTACCAGGGATTCCTCAAGGGGTTGATTCTGCCAGTCACCTGAGCAAGATTCTCTTCATGTTCAAATGGTATGATAGACTCGGTTACATTCCTTCCTGGTTTCCAGATTGGTATTGTGGAACACCTTTTCTGCTATTATATTCACCTTTGAGTTATTTTCTTACATTCTCAATCGCTAATATTGGAAAAGACGCAATAAGCGCTTACAAATTCATAGACACCATTTTTTTTCTTATAACTCCTATTACAGTATATCTTCTGGGTCGAGAACTTAAATTAAGTATTAGAGAAGCTTCTTGGAGCGCGTTATTTTTTGGATTGACTCCAACAGTTGTTGGAAATTACATTTTTTATGATAGATTCCCAAACATCATTGCTTTGCCAATCATATGCTTATTACTAGTTACTTTCATTCGCATGTTATCTAAGAAATCAAGGATATGGTTTGCCTCTTCAATCTTACTTCTCGGCATAGTTATTCTCACTCATCATCTCTCAGCATTAATAACATTCTTTATTTTATTATTGGCGTTTTTGTCACTTACACCTTCATTTGCTGAGTTTAAATTGAATTTACTCAAATTTTTAGGTGTAATTTTTGGCGGAATCGCATTGACAAGCTTTTGGTTAATCGATTTCATCCAAGCTTCCTCGCAAATTGCAGATAACCCATTCTATAATAGAACGATGGAATTCCCTTTCATCAAATTATCCTATGCATTGTACGATTATCTAATTTTAGAACAAGGAATAATTCATTTTATCTTAGCGGTTAGCGCCATTTTCCTTTGGGTCTCCAAAGATTTTAAAAAATCAACAATCGTTTCCGCCCTTGTTTTGCTATTCTTAGGTATGTCATTTTTTGAAATTGGATATCAAACTTATTTCCATATTCAAATCATTGGACAGGCTCTTGTAATAGGCGCACTAATTTTTCTAACAGGTTTAGTAATACTTAGGACTCGAAGAAGTGAATACAACCGTTTTAATTTCTTTCTTGCATTATGGTTTGTATCTTTCTTCTGGCTTGGTCTCGGATAT